>JBEKUQ010000001.1:0-19367 GCA_049514835.1 Verrucomicrobiota bacterium
GAGCACGATTCGTGGGTGCATACCGACCGCGCGGAAGCGACGGCCAAGGCCAAGTCGCTGGCCCAGGCGGCGGTGCGCCGCGTTCGTTTTCATCGGGCGCTGGAGACGACGCGGGTTCCCATCAACCCCGCCGTGCTGGTGGTCGGGGGCGGGATCTCCGGCATTCACGCCTCCATCACGCTGGCCAACGCGGGGAAGAAGGTTTTCCTGGTGGAGCGCGAACCGAGCATCGGCGGACACATGGCCAAGTTCGACAAGACCTTCCCCACGCTGGATTGCGCCGCCTGCATTCTCACCCCTAAGATGTCCGCGGTCCGTTCCCACGAGAACATCACCCTGTGGACTTACTCAGAGGTCGTCAAGGTGGAGGGCTACGTCGGCAATTACACGGTCACAGTCAAGCGCAAGCCCCGCTATGTCAACGAGGAATTGTGCGTCGGCTGCCAGGAGTGCATTGACGCCTGTGTCTTCAAGGAAGCCAAATTTCCGGACGAATTCAACGTCGGCCTGAGCAAGCGCAAACCCATTTACATCCCCTTTCCGCAAGCCGTGCCGCAGGTGGTCTTGATTTACCCGGCCCGCTGCCTGCAGGTCCGGACCGGCAAGTGCAAGAAGACGTGCCTGGAGGCCTGCGCCGACCGCCGGGCCATTGACTTCACCCAAAAGGAGGAGCTGGTCGAAATCAAAGTTGGCAACATCATCGTGGCCACGGGCTTCAAGCTTTTCGATGCCAAGCGGATTCCCCAATACGGCTACGGCCTTTATCCCAACGTGGTTACTTCGATCGAATTGGAACGGTTGGTCACCAGTTCCGGCCCGACGGCGGGCGAAATCGTCCTGCGCGATGGCCGACATCCCAAGTCGGTGGGCTTCATCCTGTGCGTCGGCTCCCGGGACATGAAAACCAACCGCTGGTGCTCGCGCACCTGCTGCATGCACTCGATGAAGCTGGCCCAACTGGTCCGCGAACACACCGACGCGGACGTCACCGTCTTCTACCTAGACATCCGCGCCCCGGGCAAAGGCTGCGAGGAATTCTACGACAAGTCCCTCAAGGAAGGCATCCAGTTTGTCCGCGGCCGGGTGGCCGAGGTGACCGACTGGGCGCTGGCGCCGGAAGAAGAGAACAAGCTGGTCATCCGGGTGGAGGACACCTTGGCGGGATTCGTGCGGCGGATACCGGTGGACATGATCGTGCTGGCGGCGGGGATGGAGCCGCAGGCGGATGCGCAGGAGGTGCGCCGGCTGTTCAACATGAGCTGCGGCACGGAAGGCTGGTTCCTGGAGAAGCATCCCAAGCTGGCGCCGGTGAGCACGTTCACCGACGGCGTATTCATCGCCGGTTGTTGCCAGGGGCCGAAGGACATCCCCGACAGCATAGCCCAGGCGGGGGCGGCGGCGGCCGAAGCCATGGCGCTGATTGACAAAGGATACATCGAACAGGAACCGAACACGGCATACATCGTCGAAACCGATTGTTCCGGCTGCAAATCCTGCCTGACCATCTGCCCCTACACGGCGATATCCTTCGACGAGGCCAAGCAGAAGGCGCAAATCAACCAGGCGCTGTGCAAAGGCTGCGGCACGTGCGTGGCGGCCTGTCCGAGCGGTTCGATCAGGCAGAACCTGTTCGAGGACGAGGAAATCTTCAGCGAAATACAAGGAGTGCTCGCTTATGTCTGACCCAAATTGGCAGCCCCGCATCGTGGCGTTCTTTTGCAACTGGTGTACTTACACGGCCGCCGACCTGGCGGGCGTCTCGCGGCTCAAGTACGCCCCCAATGTGCGCGTCATCCGTCTGATGTGCTCCGGCCGGGTGGACCCGCAGTTCATTCTCGACGCCCTGAGCGAGGGGGCCGACGGCGTGCTCCTGGGCGGCTGCCATCCGGGCGATTGCCACTATGCGGAGGGCAACTACAAGACCATGCGCCGGGTGCAAATGCTCCAGCGCCTGTTGCGCGACATGGGTGTCGAAGAACAGCGCGTGCGGCTGGAATGGATTTCCGCCTCCGAGGGCGAACGGGTCAAAATCGTCATCAACGAAATGGTGGAGCAAGTCCGCGTGCTTGGGCCGCTCAACCTGCCGCAACGCCGCCAAGACTGGGACCGCGAGATGAACCCTTCTGCCGAGCCGCCAAGCCGGAGCCTTTCGGCGGCGCAACCCGCCCAACCGGAGGTGGCCCATGCCTGACAAACCGAAAATCGGCTTCTATTGGTGCGCCTCCTGCGGCGGCTGCGAAGAAGCGGTCGTGGATTTTGCTGAGGACATCCTCGGCGTCCTCAAGGCCGTGGATATTGTCTTCTGGCCCGTGGCGCTGGATTTCAAGAAAAAGCACGTCGAGGCGATGCCGGACAAGTCCATCGTCGCCACCTTGCTCAACGGCGCCATCCGCACGAGCGAGCAGGAGGAGATGGCCCAATTGCTCCGGCGCAAAAGCCAATACCTCATCGCCTACGGCGCCTGCGCCCAACTGGGCGGCATTCCGAGTCTGGCCAATCAGTTCTCCCGCGAGCAACTGCTCCGTTACGTGTACGAGGAAACGCCCACCATCGCCAACGATGCCAAGACCCGGCCGCAGTCATCTGTCAAGAACAACGGCCACACGTTGGCGCTGCCGGAATTTCGCGATGTCGTGCGCGCCCTGGACCAGGTGGTGGAGGTGGACTTTTATGTTCCCGGCTGCCCGCCCACGCCAAAAATCACCCAGGCGGCCATCGGGGCGTTGCTCGAAGGCAAGCTCCCGCCCAAAGGCAGCGTGCTGGCGCCCGACTTCGCCCTGTGCCAGCAATGCCCGCGCCGGGCCAGCAAGCCCGCCGACTTGAACTTCACCGTCTTCAAGCGCCCCCATCAGATGGTGTCCGATCCCGCGCTCTGCCTGCTCGCCCAAGGCCTGGTCTGCATGGGTCCCGCCACGCGCGGCGGCTGCGAAGCTGTCTGTCCCGCCGGGAACATGCCCTGCACCGGCTGCTTCGGGCCCACCTCCCGGGTGCGCGATCAGGGGGCAAAGATCCTATCCTCCTTGTGCTCGAACATTGCCTCGAAGGACGAAAAGGAAATCCGCGACATCCTGGCGGGCATCCCTGACCCCGTCGGCACGTTCTACCGTTATGGACTGGGGAAGAGTTTATTGCGGCGCAAGGTGAGCCTGCCCGTTGCATCTGCCAAGGAGCCACAATGAACCCCGAGACGACCAAAGTTTGGAATGAAGCCGCCGCTCGCGCCAATGCCGCCGCCCACGCCCAGCGGCGCCGGGTGACCATTGACCCGATTACCCGCCTGGAAGGCCACGGCAAAATTGATATTTTCCTGGATGACCAGGGCGACGTGGAGCGGGCTTACCTGCAAATCCCCGAATTGCGCGGCTTCGAGGTCTTCAGCCTTGGCCGGCCCGCAGAGGACATGCCCCAGATCACCAGTCGCATCTGCGGCGTTTGCCCCACCGCCCACCACATGGCCGCGACCAAGGCCCTGGATGATCTTTACCAGGTGCAACCGCCTCCGGCCGCCCGCAAAATTCGCGAACTGGTCTATAACACCTTCATGGTCGAGGACCATGCCCTCCACGTTTACATCCTCGGCGGGCCCGATTTCATCGTCGGACCACAGGCGCCGCCGGAACAGCGCAACGTGGTGGGCGTGATCAAAAGGTGGGCCTGGAGGTCGGCAAGAAAGTCATATCCATGCGCCGCCGCTTGCGCGAACTGATCGCCTACTTCGGCGGCAAGGTCATTCATCCCGTGATGGGCCTGCCCGGCGGGGTGTCCAAGGGACTCAAGCCGGAAGACCTGCCGCCCTTCAAGCAATTGGCCAAGGACACGCTCGACTTCTCCCTGTTCACCCTTCAGGTTTTCAAGGACATCGTTCTGAAGAATCCCGAATACGTCAAGCTCATCACCTCCGAGGCCTATACCCACCGCACTTATTACATGGGCATGGTGGACGCGCAGAACCGGGTCAATTTCTACGACGGCCTGCTGCGGGTGGTGGATGCCACCGGCAAGGAATACGCCAAATTTCCCGCCCGGCAGTACCGCGACTTCGTCGCCGAACATGTGGAGCCGTGGAGTTACGTCAAGTTTTGCTTCCTCAAGCCGCTCGGCTGGCACGGTTTCCAGGAAGGACCGCAAAGCAGCATTTACGCCGTCGCCCCGCTGGCGCGTCTCAACGCGGCCGACGGCATGCCGACCCCGCAGGCGCAAAAGGCCTACGACGAATATTTCAACACGCTGGGCGGCAAGCCCGTCCATCACACCCTGGCCAACCATTGGGCGCGCGTCGTGGAAATGATTTGCGCCGCCGAACGCATCGTCGAGCTGGTCAACGACCCGGAAATTCTGGGCACGGACCTCCGCGCCATTCCGTTTGCCAAGCCATCCGTCGGCATCGGCGCGGTCGAGGCCCCGCGCGGCACGCTTTTCCATCACTACGAGACCGACGAACAGGGCCTGATCACCAAGGCCAACCTCATCGTGGCCACCCAAAACAACGCCGCCCGCATCGCCATGAGCGTGGAAAAGGCCGCGAAGGGCCTCATCAAGAAAGGCAACGTCAGCGAGGGCCTGCTCAACATGGTGGAGATGGCCTTCCGCGCCTACGACCCCTGTTTCGGCTGCGCCACCCACTCCTTGCCGGGACACCTTCCCCTCTCGGTCAGCATCTACAACCGCGAGCACGAACTCCTCCGCCAATTGGTCCAGCCCCCGCTCTAAAGCCCGCCTGGCGCAAGTCACTTGCCCGGCCCGATCCGCTCCCGGTTCAATCTCCGCGCCGTGGCCAGAACCCGCGTGGCGATGGCATGGACAACTTCGTCCAGTTCAGATGTCATGCAAACTCCAACGGTGAACGGGTCCTTGACTTCAATCGCGAATATTTTTGCCCGCTTCGGCACCACCATCCCCAGCCGCCGGCCCACAGCCATCGCCTCCCCCACCCCAACAAAATGCGGAGACAATGTGGGCAGGACTTTGAGCTGGCTGTCGTCCAATTCATGGACAAAGCCGGGCGGCGCCTTTCCTGTTTGCACGGCGTCCACCAAAACCAAATCATCGAAGCCGGCGATGTAATCCAGAAGCGCCAGCCCCATCTCACAGGTTTCCTCGACCTCAATTCCGTCGGAGTGGCGGAGGCGCCGCCTGATCTCGCGCGCGACATGCAAGCCCACCGCATCATCGCTCAGAATGTCGTTCCCCAGGCCGAGCACCAGAAGTGGCTTCTTCCGCGCCGGCGTTTTCCCCGGCAACACTTGAGGCGGCGACGCTTCCACGGCTCGGTCTCGATTCTTGCGCTGGCAGTCCTGTCCTTTCACGATTTTGCTGGAACCAAACTTCTCACGATCCAATCTCATGGCGCCGCCGGACAAAGCGCGGCGGCGCCGGCGCGTTTCTTTTCGCGCCTTCGGCCGTCTTGCGCCAAACCTTGATTGCCATACATTAACCTCTTTTTGGTAATTGGAAATCCCCCGCCGGCAGGAATTCGCACAATTTACACAAGGTTGCCTTGCTTTCATCGTCGAACATGAGCAATGCGTGACACACCGCGTTTGCAACCGCGCCCGCCCAAACCAGTCTTGACACTCCGCCGCCCGCGGCCCATCAATGCGTCATGCTCATCGTCCATGTTTTCGCCCATGTGAAGCCCGAATGCGTCCAGCCGTTCAAGGAGGCCACGGTGCAAAACGCCCGCCAAAGCCTCCAGGAGCCGGGCGTCGCCCGCTTCGATGTCATCCAGCAGCTCGACGATCCGACCCGCTTCGTCCTCATCGAAATCTATCGCACCCCCGCCGCCAGCGCCGCGCACAAGGAAACCGCCCACTACCAATTATGGCGCGACACCGTCGCCCCCATGATGTCCGAACCGCGCTCCTCCGTGAAATTCGCCCCGGTCTTCCCCGAATAGTTGTCCTCACAAAAAAGCGCGCCAACAAAGAAGGTTCATCCGAGATTCAATCCTATATGCGACAACCGGTCTGCTCCCGCCCGGCGAATTTCGCGCCGAGGGAATGCCCAAATGATGCTCGCCGGCCCCCGGCAGGGCACGCCTTGCCTGTTCGGTTCGACAAGAATCAAGCCTGCTTCACGAGCGCGGATTGATGGCGGCTTGGAGAACCGGAGAAGCCTTGTCCGCCCACACCCGGCTGACGATGAGCGCGATGATCGCCTGCATGAAAATGGTCAGCCCCACGCAGCCGGGCCATCCTGCCTCCTTCCAAAACAGACCGGGCACCACCGAGCCGGCGCAGCCGCCCAGATAATAAAGGGCCACGTAAAGCCCCGCCGCCGAGGAACGGGCCTGCCCGGCCACCTTCCCCACGTAGATGGAGGCCCCCGACTGCGAGACAAACGCCCCCGCCGCCGCCAGGGCCAGCCCGGCGATCACCACCGCCACGCTCTGAATCAATGTCAATAATGCGCCCGCCGACGCCATCAGGCACGCCCCCAGCAACACCCGCCGGCTCCCGATCCGGTCGAGCAACCGTCCCGAAAAGGGCGTGACCACCGCCCCTATCAAATATACGGCAAAGATCGTGGCGAGCGCGCCCGGCCCCAGCGCAAACGGGGCGTCCGCCAGGTAAAAATTCACGTAGGTAAAAACACCCGCCAGGCAGAAGAGCACGTTGAACCCGACCGCGTAGGTCGCGAGCAATTGCGCATTGTGCAGATGCGCCGCCACCGACGCGACCGACGCGGCCGCGTTGTCATGCGGGACAAACTTGGTGGAGCGCGGCAAAATCCACCACGTCAGAAGCCCGCCGGCGAAAGTGGCGGCCCCCAAGGTCACCATCGAGGCCCGCCAATCCCATTGCGCCGCGATCAGCCCCGAGGCAAAACGCCCGCAAAACCCGCCGACCACCCCACCTGTCACATAAATGGACATCGTGGACCCGGCCAGTTGGCGCGGCGTCTCCTCGCTGATGTAAGCCATCGCCACGGCGATGATCCCCGGCGTAAAAAGCCCTTGCAGAAACCGCCAGGCAATCAGTTGGTCCAGGTTCGACGCGGTGGCGGCCAGCGCGGTCGGCAGGGCCAATCCCAGCATGGAAGCCACAATCACGCGCTTGCGTCCAACCGTGTCCGCCAAAATTCCGAGGAAGGGCGCGGCCAGCGCCACCGCCAGGATGGGAGCGCTGACCGTCAGGCTCACCTTCAACTCCGAGGCCTGAAACAGCTCCCGGAACCGCGGCAGCAACGGCTGCGTGGCGTATAAATTCACGAAGGTCGCAAACCCCGTCACAAACAACGCCGCCAGAATGCCCGCTCTTCCCGGCGGCGCCACAGACTGCTGGCTCGAAGAACAATTGGTCTTGTGCAAACCCATTTCAACTGGTCCGTTCACGTTAATTCTCCCGGTCCTGCCGTCACACTGGCAAAACCATTTTGGCGCCGCAAGACGGCGCCGCCCATATCATCCCATCACATCCGGCTGGGCGCAACCCCTGCCCCGCCCCGTGGGGCGGCCATCCTGGCTATGCCTCCAACTGTGCTTGATCTTCCATCGCCACGGCCTGATGATGCCGCCTTGCCGGGATGCCGATGAGGAGTCCGGCCGAGTTTATTCTACCGGCCAGATTCCAAAATCTGCCTCCGATTCCATCCGGCGGACCTGGCCCCGTGCCCCAGTCCTGCTGGAAACCGAACTGAATATGTCATATCAAATTCTCAGCCTTGACGCCGTGGCGGAGTATTTGCATCTGACCCCGGCGGACATCCGGCAGCGCGTCAAATATAACGAGATTCCGCACGAAAAACGCGGGCGCCGCATCGTCTTTTCCAAGGACGAAATTGACCTGTGGGCCTCGCAACGCCTGCTCCGCCTCCCGGACCAGCGCTTGACCGAGTACCACGAACAATCCACCCGCGACACCGCCGAGATCCTGCCGCGGCAAAACCTCCTGCCGGAAATGATCCAGCCCGCCTTCATTGCTCCGGCCATGTCGGCCAAAACCAAGTCATCCGTGCTGCATGAGCTGGTGGCCTTGGCGGGAAGCACCGGCCATTTGAACAACCCCGCCGATTTGCTGGCCAGCCTCGAGGCCCGCGAAGCCCTGGGTTCCACGGGGATGCCGGGCGGTTTTGCCCTCCCCCACCCTCGCGTGCCCGACCCTTACCTCTTTGATTCCACCTTCATCGTCCTGGGCCGGACCCTTCAGGAAATCCATTTCGGCGCGCCCGACGGCCGGCCCACCACTCTCTTCTTCCTGATCTGTTGCCAGGACGGCCGCCTCCATCTCCCCACCCTGGCCCGCCTTTGTCTGATGGCCCAGAGAACTGCCATCCTCGACCAGCTCCGCCAGTCGCCCGACGCTCCCTCCATGCACGCGGCCCTCCTGGCCGCCGAGGAGGAGGCGCTGGCCCAAACTAGATCTTGAAACGCCCATGAACAAAGTTCGCCTTGGCATCATCGGCATGGGCAACATCGGCAAATTCCACGCCGATTACCTTCTCCAGCACCAGGTGGCCCGTTGCGAACTGGTCGCCGTCTGCAGTCGCAGCCTGGCCCTGTCCGAAAAGTACCAATCGCTGAAGACCTTCACTGACGCCCATGTTCTCCTCAAGTCCGGCGCGGTGGATGCCGTCATGATCGCCACGCCCCATCCCCAGCACGCTGCCCTTGGCATCGCCGCCCTGCAGGCGGGCCTGCATGTCTTGGTGGAGAAGCCCATCGCCTGGCACAAAGCCGAGGCCGAAAGGCTGGTCGCGGCCCATCAGCAATGCCCGCACCTGGTCTTCGCCGCCATGTTACAGATGCGCGTGGAGCCGCGCTATTTGAAGATTCAGAAACTCATCCGCGACGGCGAGCTGGGCCGGATTGTGCGTGTCAACTGGATCAACACCGACTGGTACCGCACCGAGGCTTATTATGCCAGCAGCGACTGGCGCGCCACCTGGAAGGGCGAGGGCGGCGGGGTGCTGCTCAACCAAAGCCTCCACAATCTGGACCTGCTGCAATGGCTCTGCGGCATGCCCAAACGGCTGCGCGGCTTCTGCCAGTTCGGCCGCTTCCACCACATCGAAGTGGAAGACGATGTGACCGCCTGGCTGGAGTGGGCCGACGGCGCGACCGGGGCCTTCATCGGCTCCTCCGGTGAGGCGCCCGGCGCCAACCGGTTTGAAATCGCCGGCTCCCGCGGCACATTGCTCCTCGAAAACAACAGACTTGTCTTCCGCCGCAACGACGCCGATATGATCCAGTTCAGCAGAACGGCCCAGGCCGGATTCCGCAAACCGGAGGTCTGGAACGAGGAGATTCCTTTCGACGACGCCCCGATGCCGCACGCCGCCATCACGCAGAATTTCGTCAACGCCATTCTGGACGGCCAACCGCTCATCGCTCCCGGCCAGGAAGGCGTCAACTCCGTCGAACTGGCCAACGCCATGGTCTTCTCCTCTCTAGCAGGGCAAACCTTGGAATTGCCCATGTCCGGCGCGGCCTGGGAAACCAAACTGCATGAACTCATCGCCCAATCCAAGACGGCGAAAAAGACCGTCGCGGTGGCGGCGGACGATTTCGCCGGATCCTTCCGGCGATAAGGATGATGGACTATCGGCTCAACTCGTAGGCCCGCATGATCGTGGCATATTTGGTGAGCATGTTCGGCGCCTCCCAGTCCGGCAGCCGTCCCTCGCGCAGGAATTTCAAATAATTCTCGATCACCTGGGAAAAATGCGCCTCGTGGCCCACCTCATATTTTTCCGGTATCGTCACCCGCCAGCCGTTGCTTTGCTGCTCCAAACCTGTTCCGGGATACGCCGCTTGCAGAGAGCCGATGGCCGCTTGCAGCGCGGCCGCCAGCGCCGGCTCTCCCGTGTCGCTGTTCTTCTCGACGTATAGCACCGGCTTGAATTTTTCTTCCGTCCCCTGCCGGATCTCCAGCCGGCACCGCGTGCCGCGCAGGATTGAGTGATACGTGTCGTTCCTCCCGGCGGGCGGCTGGTAATCCCAAACCACCTTCGCCTTGATATGCACATCGCGCAGCCTCCAGGTGAATTCCCCGTTGGCGCAGACGTGCAGCACTCCGTTCTTGACGTTGCTTTGCAGAAAACCTGGAAAGTCGTCCAGGCCGGTCACCAGTTTGAATTGTTGCCGGGAGATCGGCGTGTCCCACCGGCGCGCGCTTAGCACCAGGGCATCGCCTGGCTCAAGCGCGCGGTCGGGGAAGGCTTCCCACTGCGCCAGGTCCACCAAATGCGTGCTGACATCCACAATGCCTTCCCCTTGCTGGCGCACGTCGAACGCCCACGCCGGTCGCTTGAGCGGCGCGCCGGCCACCATCTTTGAAAAATAGTGGACGCTCTCCATGAGGATGGCCGGATCCTCCGCCGTCCCTTTGACCAGTTCTCCAAACACCGCCGGCCGCCGCGACAATTCGCGCTGCAAAATCGTGGTGATTTCATAGCGCTCGGTCATAATGTCATACAGCAGCACATGATGGGAGGCGGCCGCCGCAAAGGCCTGCTGCAAACGCGGCAGTTCGCCCGGCGTGATCACCATCGGCTTGTCCGCCAGCACGTTCAATCCCGCTTCCACCGAGCGCAGGATATAATCGGCCTTGCGCGCGTTGTTCCCGGCCAGCACCACCACGTTGCCGGGCATTTCCGCCAGCATCCGTGCAAAAAAATCCGGCCCCGCATAAACCTTCTCCCGCCAGGAGGTCGGCTGGTCCGGCCGCGTGTTGAATCCCTGGATGCGCTGCAAGTGATCCTGCAAGTCATCGCCGGCGGGGGCATAGACGCTGACCACCGGGTCAATGTCCGCGCCCATGGACTTTTGCATCAGCGCCGCGTGAAAATGACCGGGATCCAGGGTGATCAGCCGGAACCGCGCGCTCGGGGCGTTGCTTTGGGCCATGCCCGCATTCTCACCCGCCATTTCCGCCCATGCCAGCACGAAGAATGCAAGCAGTCGCCTCGCCGTCACCGTCCTCGAATTTTGGCGCGCCTTCTCTTGAAAAACTTGGTCCCTCATATCACTCTAAAATGCTATTGACTCTGCCATCCGCCCGCCGCCTCTTTCCTCCCCAACTCAATGGATAATCGCATCGAAATCCTAGCCAGCGGCCGGACCCAGAACAAGAAACCATTTGCCCCGGATCCATACTGCCAAGGCCGCAGGATAGACGACAGAGGAGTGCGCCCGTCCTCGGGCGCAGCAAGCCCGGACTGCGCGGGCGCAACCAAGTTTTCCAAGGCTTATTTGCTCGATCCCGTTGCTGCGCCCGGGGACGGGCGCACTCCGCCTTTGTCGTGTATCCCTTTTTTCGGTCAGCCGTGCTGGCGAAGCAATGGTTTAAGATTCCTGACGGCTCGATTGAGAATTGGTCATTGAGAATTTGTCATTTGTGATTGGAAGACGTTGCTCCGATGCTTGGCTTGGCCCCGGCTTGCCGGCGGGCTTGGCGGTCGGAGAGCTCCTGGGGCGTCATGCTGATGCTGCTTAAATGACAGATGACAAATACTCAATACCAATTCTCAATAATTCCGATACGTTGCCCAAGGCAGAGAAGCTCCAAATTGTTCTTCCTTTGAATGGCCAGTTCCCGCAACTCGCGGCGCGAACCGGAGCGCAGCCGGTTCAGCCGGCCTCAACACCGCCCAACACCCGCACCAGTTCCGCCACGATTTCGCCGGGTGATTGTTCCCCGCCGAAAGTCAAGGCCGCCGCCGGCGCCTCCAAAATCTCCAACTGGTCCGCCAGCAGGGACGGCGCCAGAAAATGGCCTTTTCTCGCCTTGAGCCGTTCTTCCAGCACCGGCCGCGGCGCTGTCAAGTGGACAAATTTCACGCGCGCATCGCCCCCTTGCAATTGATCGCGATACTTGCTTTTCAGCGCCGAACAAGTGAGCACCGCCAATTGACCCGCCGCCAGCGAACGGTCAATGATTTGACGCAAGGCCGCCAGCCATTGCGCGCGGTCCGCGTCCGTCAAAGGCACCCCGCGTCGCATCTTCGCCACGCTTTGCCGCGAATGAAAATCATCCCCCTCATAAAAAACCGCGCCGGTCGCCCTGGCAAAAAGGTTTCCCACCGTGGTCTTGCCGGAGCCGGCCACCCCCATGAAAACGACGGCCAGCGGGCCTGGGATCAACACGCGTTTCATCATACGAACAATGCAGAGAGTGTCTCATTGTCGCGGCGGATTCAAGCGGCAGAATTCCTTGTCAAAATGCCGCCATGCTTTTTATCCTTTATACTTTATCATTTCCCCCATCCCCCAAATATCTGTCAAGCCGAACTTGATGGGTTTCTGAGGTGGCTGCATTTCTCTTTTTTGGGTTCCCCTCTTAATCTTAATCGTAATCTTAATCTCTGTCGCCTCGGCCGGAAATGGTCTGAGATTAAGATTAGGATTAGGATTAAGATTAAGAAAAGACAACCCAAGAAAATGAAATGCACCCTTCTGAGGCGATGGCCAGCCATCCGCATTGACATTTTTGAACCTGCGGAAGATTTTACGCCGATGAAATCCGCCCAGGCTGTTTTTCCAACCCTCGCCATTCTGGCGCTGGCCTATTTCCAGCCGCGCCCCGCCCGCGCCGCCGACTGGCTGATTGATCCGTCGCCTTTCCGAGCCACGATTGCGACCAATGCCGCCGCCAACGAAATCGTCTTGGAAAACGGATTGGTCCGCCGCGTTTTCAAACTCGCCCCCGATGCCGCCACGGTGGGCTTTGATAATTTGATGACCGGCCAATCCATGTTGCGTTCGGTGCGAGCGGAGGCGCAGGTGGAGTTGGACGGGAAAAAGTTTGACGTGGGCGGACTCGTCGGCCAGCCGGTCCACAATTATTTGAATCCGGCGTGGCTGGCGCAGATGAAGGCCAATCCGTCCGGGTTTCATTTCGCCGGCTTGAAAACCGGCCGCACCGAGCCGCGCTTTCCCTGGCGCCCGCGCCAGGAATGGCTCTCCCAACCGGCGCCCTGGCCGCCGCCGGGCGTCGCCGCCACCTTGACTTTTGACGCGCCCGCCGATCTCGGCGCGCTCAAGGTCGAGCTGCATTACGAACTCTACGACGGCCTGCCCCTGCTCGCAAAATGGCTCACACTTCGCAACGATTCCCCAAAACCCATCGTGCTCAATTGCCTGGTCGTGGAGCAGTTGGCCGTCGTCGAGGCCGAATCCGTGGTAAACGGCCCGCCGGCCAATTACCGCGCCAGTTTTCGCGCGCTGGATGTCTTCAGCGATTATTCCTTCGGCGGGGACATGAACGCCGCGGCGGACGCGCCGGCCATCCATTGGAAAAGTGATCCTCTTTACAAAACCCAAGTTGACTACGATCTGGCCACGCCGTGCCAGTTGGAATGTTCGCCGCCCATCGGCCCGCAGGCGCAAATCAAAGCGGACGATGCTTTTTCATCGTTCCGCGTGTTCGAACTGGCCTATGACAGCACCGACCGCGAGCGGCGCGGACTGGCCACGCGCCGTGCCTGGCGCGCCCTCGCGCCCTGGGCGCAGGAGAATCCGATCCTGATGCATGTCCGCAGCGCCGCCCCAGAGGCCGTGAAAACGGCGGTGGATCAGTGCGCCGAGGTCGGTTTTGAGATGGTCATCATGACCTTCGGCAGCGGCTTCAACATCGAGAATGAAAATCCGCCATACCTTGCCCAGAACAAATCCCTCGCCGATTACGCCCGCGGCAAAGGCATTGTCCTGGGCGGTTATTCCCTGCTCGCCAGCCGTTCGATTGACGCGGCGGACGACGCCATCAATCCGCGGACCGGCCAACCGGGGGGCGCGCGTTTCGGCAATTCGCCCTGCCTAGGGAGCGTCTGGGGGGAAAATTATTTCCGCAAGCTCCGCCAGTTTTTTGAGCAGACCGGCTGCGGCGTGCTGGAAAACGACGGCTCCTATCCGGGCGATGTTTGCGCGTCCACCAATCATCCCGGCCATGCCGGCCTGGACGATTCGCAATGGCAGCAGTGGCAAACCATGACCGGTTTTTACCAGTGGTGCCGCGCCCGCGCCATTTATCTCAATGTGCCCGACTGGTATTTCCTGGCCGGTTCGAGCAAGACCGGCATGGGCTACCGCGAATCCGACTGGTCTTTGCCTCGGGAGCAGCAGGAAATCATCGAGCGCCAGAATATTTATGATGGCACCTGGGAAAAGGCGCCCAGCATGGGCTGGATGTTTGTGCCCTTGACCGAATATCACGGCGGCGGCGCGGCCGCCACCATCGAGCCGCTCAAGGACCATCTTCCACATTACAACACCCGGCTGGCCAATCTCTTCGGCGCCGGCGTGCAGGCCTGCTATCGCGGCCCGCGGCTTTTCGACACGGACGACACCAAGGCCGTTGTCAAGAAGTGGGTTGACTTCTACAAGGCCCACCGCGCGATTCTTGACAGCGACCTCATCCACCTGCGCCGCGCCGACGGGCGGGATTGGGACGGCTGGCTGCACGTCAATCCATCTTTGCGCGAACGCGGCCTGGCCATGATTTATAATCCGTTAAACGAGGCGATTCAACCCCGCCTCCGCCTGCCCCTCTATTACACCGGCCTGACCAATCGCGCGGCAATCCACTGGGAGGATGGACATTCGGAAACCGTTTCCCTGACCCGCGATTACTGCGCGGAAGTCACGGCGCAGGTTCCCGCCGGCGGCCACGTCTGGCTGACGGTCAGCGCCCCCGATTCAGATTAGCCATTCCCTTCTCTCAGCGAGAAATCTTCCGTTGAAAACAAATCAAGAAAGTGCAAAAGCAGGCAGTGTCCTAATTCGTTGTAGTGTCGAGCCTGTGGCTCGAAATCGGCGCACAGCGCCGACACTACGACAATCAAATGAGCACTGCGGCGGGTTGCGTTCGGTGGCGCAAGGAGGTAGATGTTGGTCATGCCATTATTGAAACTCGAAACAACCGTTGTCCTCCCCGAGGAGAAGCGGCAGGCGCTGCTGGCCGCCTTGTCCAAAGCGGTCGGCGAAATCATCGGCAAACCGCAGCAATATGTCATGGTGGCCGCCAGCCAGGCGGCCATGATGATGTCCGGCACCGCGGGGGACGCGGCGTTTGTAGATGTGCGCAGCATCGGCGGTTTGTCGGAGGAGGTGAACCGCAAGCTCTCGCGGAAGGTCTGCCAGATGCTGAACGAAGCGCTCGGCATCCCGCCCAACCGCATTTACCTGAACTTCACCGAGGTGGAGGGGAGCGGCTGGGGTTGGAACGGGAACACGTTTGGTTGACAGCGAAGGGCGGGGGCGCCGCTGAATGGTGAATTGAGAATGTTGAATAGTGAAGCGCTCGGCGAGGGCGCGGACCGCCACACGCGAGGGCGCGTGTGCTCCCCGGGGGCTTGGGATCAGGCGGGGGCGAGAAGGGCGTCAAGCTTGGGCATCCAATCGCTGATGGGAATTTTCTGGGGACAGCGCTCTTCGCAGTCGTGGCAGGTTTGAAGATGCGGCCGGGCGATTCACTTGGCCGCGGCGGCGGGCACGCGGCCGCCGGCGCGCTGGATGGCCGCGCCCAGCCAGGCGATGGTCTGGCCCAGATCATCCATGTTGCTCAAGCCCTCTTCGTCTTTGGCCACGTCCCCCTTGTCCAGTCCAAATCCGAGGTTCCAATAGGTGGAGCCTGGCACGATGGCGCCGGACATGAGGAACATGTGGTTCATGGTGTCGAAGGCGTGGGTGCCGCCGCCGCGTCGGACGGCCACGACGGCGGCGCCGATTTTTCCGCGGAACAATCCGCCGTTGGCGTGGGCCACGAAGCCGGAGCGATCGAGGAGCGCCTTCATTTCCGCGCTGACGTCGGTGAAGTAGGTGGGCGAACCGAGGATGATGGCGTCGGCGGCGGCCATTTTTTCGAAACAGGAATTGAAGAAATCATCCTTCTGGCTGCACCGGGCATTTTTCTTCTTGATACACTCATAACAGGCCTGGCAGCCGCGGATGGGTTTTCCGCCAAGCTGGACAAACTCGGTTTCCCAGCCGGCGGCGGCCAGGGGGGCGAGGACCTTTTTCAAAAGGATTTCGGTGTTTCCGCCCTTGCGCGGGCTTCCATTTATGGCAATGGCTTTCATATTTCTAATCTCCTATGGCTAACAGATAACATTTTCTTCTTGGAATCGCCCATGTCAATGACGAAGCAAGGATTACGATCCGCTTGTCGGAGGAGGATGGATGGCGGTAAGCGTCCCCGCGCGCCGGAGGATTGCCGGCGGCGGGCCGGGATCGAAAGCGACTGACCTTCTCCATGAACAAAGTTTTAACCGTTCGGGAATTGCGGAAGCGCTATGGCGAAAAGACCGCCGTGGACGGGGTTTCCTTCGAGGTGCGCCGCGGAGAAATCGTCGGGCTGTTAGGCCCCAATGGCGCAGGCAAGACAACGACGATCAGCATGATTCTCGGCGTGCTCCAGCCCGATTCCGGCGCAATCCTTGTCGAAGGGATGGATTTGGCGGCGGGCCGCGCCCAGGCGCTGGGGCGGGCGAATTTCGCGGCGGTCTATGCGCCGCTGCCGGGTAATTTGACCGTGCGGCAGAATCTGCGCGTCTTCGGCCTGCTCTACGGGGTGAAGCATTTGCCGGAGCGGATCGACGATTTGATCCGCCAGTTCGATCTGGAGAAGTTCCGGAACGTGAAGTGCGGGGTGCTTTCGTCGGGCGAGCAGACGCGGGTCGCCCTGGCGAAGGCGATGCTCAACCAGCCGCATTTGCTGCTCTTGGATGAACCGACGGCCTCGCTGGACCCCGTGGCGGCGCGCGAGGCGCGGGCCAGAATCCGCCAACTGGCCGCGTCGGGCGATGTGGGAGTGCTGTGGACCACGCATAACATGGTGGAGGTGGAGGACGTGTGCGACCGCGTGCTCTTTCTGTCACACGGGAGAATCATGCTGGAAGGAGATCCGAAGTCGCTCCCGGACGAGCACGGACAACGGACGCTGGAGGACCTTTTTGTCGCCGTGGCGCGGGAACCGCTGACCCTGGAACCGACATGAGAGCCGCCTATTTCCGACCCGTCCTCGGCGTGATGCTGCGGTATTTTTACCTGCTGCGCGGCACGCCGGCCCGCTGGATGCCGATTTTCGCGTGGGTCGCCATTGACATAGTACTGTGGGGTTTTATCAGCCGGTACTTGAACAGCGTCGCGGCCCCGCGGCTGAACTTCGTGCCGGCGCTGCTGGGGGCGGTCCTGCTCTTTGATTTCTTCACCCGGGTCATGCATGGAGTGGCCGGGGTGTTCCTGGAGGACGTGTGGTCGCGGAACTTTCTGAACCTGTTTGCGTCCCCGCTGACGATTGCGCAGCATCTCCTCGGCCTGGTGGCGACGACGACGCTCACCAGCTTGATTGGCTTGATGGTGATGCTGGTGCTGGCGACGGGGCTGTTCGGGCTGTCGTTTTTCGCGTCCGGCCTGGCGCTGGCGCCGTTCCTCATGATTCTTTTTTTGTTTGGGGTTGCGCTGGGGATCTGCACGTCCGCGATGGTGCTCCGGCTCGGGCCGTCGGCGGAATGGCTGGTCTGGCCGGTGCCGGCGGTGATTTCGCCGTTTGCCGGAGTGTTTTACCCGATCTCGATCCTCCCGCACTGGATGCAATTCATCGGCAAGTTGTTGCCCGTCTCGTACGTGTTCGAGGGGCTGAGGACGATCATCGCCGGAGGCGCCGTGCCGGCAACGTCGCTCCTCCTGGGTTTGGGGCTGGCGGTGATGTACGTCTTGCTGGCGTGCTGGTTTTTCAAGCGCGTTTTTCGCCATGCGGTGCGAACCGGCATCCTGGCGCGCTACAGCGCCGAGAGCCTGAGTTGATCGCCGGATCGCGCCGGGATGGAAGAAAGCCCTGCGCGTTGACTCCGCTCCCGGTGGCATGGCATGCTGCCCTTGATGGAACTTGATTTGGAAAACCAGTTTGCCGATCGCGCCTATCCGATCCTGGCGAGCCTGGTGACGCCGCGCCCGATCGCGCTCGTCACCACCGCCAGCCCCGACGGCAAGGTCAACGCCGCGCCGTTCAGCTTTTTCAACGTGCTTGGGGCCGCCCCTCCCATCCTGGCGTTCGCGCCGGGAGATCGCGAGGTTGGCATCCCCAAGGACACCGCCCGCAACATCCTCCTCACGCACGAGTTTGTGGTGAACCTGGTGGATGAAGCCATCGCGCAAGCGATGAACCAATGCGCCGCGGCGCTGCCCTACGGGGAAAACGAACTCGCCGCCGCCGGGTTGCGCGCGGCGCCCTCTTCGGCCGTCAAGCCGCCGCGCATTGTCGAGTCGCCCGCCAGCCTGGAATGCAAGGAATGGGGGACGCTGCGGATCGGGGACAACCGCGTGGTGATTGGCCTGGTGAAACGGGTTCATTTGCGCGAGGAATTATTTGACGCGGAAAAAAAGCGGGTGCGGAGCGACAAGCTGTTTCTTATTGGCCGCATGGCCTCGCCGCACTGGTATTGCCGCACGCGCGACCGTTTTGAAATGATTCGGCCGGATTGAACCGCGCGGACCGCGGCCCGACGCGGCGAACTTGACAGCCGGGGACATTCAGTGGCAAAACCGCACCATCACGTTGCAACGCTGCAAGACCAAAGTCCCGGTGGTCATCGCATTCGGGGAGGAAGCGGCGGCGGTTCTCTACAATCCCCGATAGGCGATTTCCAGGGCCAGGATGGAATAAGAGGTGGCCAGCACCGGATCGCGCTCCAGCCAGCGTTCGTTTTCATTCTTCCAGGAACCGTCGCTCAATTGCAGCTTCATCAGCTTCGACACGAGCTGGCGGCGCCAATCCACGGTCGCGCCGTCCTGGAGCGGCAATTCGTTCACCCCATAAACCGACAAGGCCTTGCTCGTCATCTGTAAATAATAATAATAACCCGCCGCGCCCATGCCGGGATTTTCCTCCAGGGTGTAATTGTTGCGCAGCCAGTCGAAGGCCGCCGTCACCCTGGGATCATCGCGCTTGAGATCGGCGTAAATATAACTCAGGAAGCCGGCGTAAGTGATGGTGCCGTAAGACCGAAAGGTCACCCGTCCGGCCGCGTTGGTCTGGCTGCCGGCGGAACTGCGACCGGGAAAATAAATAAAGCCGCCCTTGTTGGCCGGATCGTCCGATGCCCACGGCTGCTTGTTGACCGACGGCAGATTCTGGCAACGCTCGATGAAATGGATGGCCGCCTCCCAGTTCAAGTCCTTGGCCCCGGCGATGGGCTTGTCCTTGGCCAGGTCCTTGCTGTAATAGAGGGCTTCCAAGGCCGTATAGGTGTTGTTCATGTCCGTGTGCGGCCCGGTGGCGCTGGCCCCGTAGCCCACGCCGCCGTCGAAGGGCGAGCCCGTGTTCTCCTTGCCGCCCGCCTGCTGGCCAATAATCCATTGCCGCGCGCGCAACGCCACCGCGTCATACTCCGGTCTGTGCGCGGCCAGCAGCGCCATCAGGCAAATGGAAGTG
>JBEKUQ010000002.1:0-18092 GCA_049514835.1 Verrucomicrobiota bacterium
CCTCCGCCCTCCAAAACTTTGGCGGGCCGGCGCCGAGCGCCGGCGCCGTCCCCGATCCGGTCCCGTTGTGTCTTTCCCATCATCACTAAAAAGGATTTTAACAATAAAGCCCGCGGCGGTCAAGGGGAAAATGCGTAGAAACGAAGCTAGTTGTAATGGCTTAAGTATTAGATACTTATGTGGATTGATCGGCCCATAGGGATCGGGAAATGAAAGATGGAAAATGCGGGATGAAGAAGAGGTTTGAACAGGAGAGAACGGAGAGAACGGAGAAAGGAAAACCTCTGTTTCGGTGCTGTTGCGTTCAGAAGGCAAAATCATGGGGGGGCTTGTCAGGGGAAGCTAATCGGAAAACCGGCGGATAAACTTCTTAACGGCAGGACTAAAATGGACACCCTTGGCAATCTTGGTTGGAAAGAACCCCAAGCGCCCTTTGTTGGCGGGGCCGTCCCATGCAATCCGCTAAACCATTTCGCCAGCCTGTTTTTCGCGTTGGGACTTGCGCCTGGCTTGGCTGGTTGCTTTGGCTTCCTCAGCCGCTCGTTCGAGGTTGAGCGCCAGCAGACGTTCCAAGATTTGTTCGTCTGACAAATCGGCGGGGAAGCCGTAGGCGGCGGCAACGGCGGCGTCAAGTTTCTTGTGGGCGAGGTCAAGCCAGGCCGGGCGCTCGTTGTAAAGGTTGGTCAGCGTGCGCTTTTTAAGCTTGGCGGCGCAAGCGGCGTCGCGCGCTTCCAGACGGGGATATCGGACCATGCCGACGCCGGTTTTCGGGTCAACTGTTTTAGTATCCAGGTAACGCTTCCAAGGTCCGTTGGTGCTGCCGGGGAATTTGAGAATTTTTTCCACCGTCCATTCGGGTGGATTGAGCCACCGCTCGCGCAATTCGTTGAGTTCTTTGGCGGCGGCGGCGATGGCGGCGCGGTGCGCAGCCGGCGTCAATGTGGGGGGCGCTCCGGCGAAATGATAAGGCGGCGGTTCCTCCCGAATGGTCAAAAATCGGGTTTCAATGGTCCGTTCCCAACCCGTTTCGCCCTCCAGCTTTGTTTTCTCCGGGGATGGATGCGTCGCCCCCAAATCAGTCGGGAATGGGAACGGGAAAGTTGCAAAGCAAGTTGTCGGCGTGTAGCGAGGGCGAGTTTCAAGCCGCGTGCCTTGCTTCAACACCCAGACTTCGTGAAAGCGCGATTGGAGCACGCCAAAAAAATAATCATCGGCGCGGCCAAACGCGAATAACGAATGGTCTGGCAATGTGGGTGATTCCATCCAAACAAACAGACGATGTTTCGCAACGGCAATTGTTGTCAGGAAACGAGGAATTTTTTCGAGCGCGGTCAACATCCCCGGACGCGCTTCAACGTGACGCCACCAATACTTCGCGTACAGTGCGCGATTGTTCTTAACGCGCTGCGGCCGGATGTGTTCGCGAACATAGGCGAACGGTGTTTGGTATTTTGCGCATTCGTCCTCGGCGCGCGTCAGGCCGAAGTCGAGAATGAACATGCTGCGAGGCCGGCGCGTGACATCCAAGCCGTTCACCCACGGGACAATGACATCGGAGTTTGGCCGACCATGCGGATTTGGCAGGTCGAGCATGTCCAGTGATGTATTTTCGGGAATGTCGAACGAGCCTCCTTTGGTGTCGCCCATGTAAGCAACATCAACATTGGCCCGCAGCGGCCTGGCTGTCGTGGTGTCTGCAATCGTGGTCGAGAGATTTGAATGAATCGTCGGCGCAGGTTGGCCGTTGAGCAGGCGGCTCTTCTCCGTCCCATCATCAAAGCCAACCATGCTGACATGCACGTTTGCCCCGGCCAAAATCCAAGGGCGGTCGCTTTCTGCGAAAAAAATGTCGCCCGTGTTTTTTATGCGCTTCAGAACTTCGCGGTTGGCCCCGCCGCGAATCCCTTGTGTCGCCAGCAACCCGGCGCGCTTGCACTTGCACTGTTCGATTTGCCGCCGGGCTTTTTCAAACCAATAACAGCAAAGATCCGCTTCGGGCGGCACCCGCTCGCCGAGATTTTGAAAAAGGGCTTCAACGTACGCGCCACCCAATTCGCGGCGAATCCTCTTGCCACCAAGAAAAGGCGGATTGCTGACAAGGACGTCGCATTTCGGCCATTCCCGTTCGGTGTAGAATTTCAAAGCATCATCGCCTGCGTGTTCGCCCGCTTGGGCTTCTTTCAAAGTCCTGGCCTTGCTGCGGAAGTGGGGCACAAGAAGGGCGTCCTCGTTTTGGAAGCCGTCCAGCACTTGCAAGACGGGTGAGCGGTCGTTGTCGAAACCGTTGTCGCGCCGCCATTGCAGATAACCGATTTGCACCGACACCTGCGCCAGTTCGAAGGCGTAGGGATTGATTTCTATGGCTTTCAACTGCGCCACCGACACCTGTGGCTTGAAGGCAAAGCCAAGCTGCGTGGCAAAGGTGATAACCTCCTTTTCAAGTCCCAGCAGCAATTGCAGGGAGACGTAAAGGAAGTTTCCGCAACCGCACGCGGGATCGAGCACCGTCACGTCGGAAAGCTTTTTCAGAAACTTGGCGAGCCGGTCGCGTTGCGCGGCGTTGCCCTTGCCCTTGGCGTAGGCGGCGGCAAGTTCGCCTTTGATTTTCGCCCACTCGCGCCGGAAGGGTTGCATCAGGACCGGTTCCACGAGCGTCTTAACGTCGGCTTCGCTGGTGTAGTGCGCGCCAAGCTGCGCCCGCTGGCTTTCATCCAAGGCGCGCTGAAAAAGCGTGCCCATGATGCTCGGCTGGATGAATTGCCAATCCGCTTCGGCGGCGTCGCCCAAAATCCGCAGCTCCGCCTCGGCCAGTTCAAAGACGGTTGAATCCTCAAACAAATGCCCGTTGAAATGGCGGATTTTGTATTGCCCAAAATTGCCGCCCTTGGCCATGACTTTAAAAAGGTCTTCCAAGGTCTCCGCGAAGTGCGCCGGATCATCCACGGCGGTTTTCAGGATTTCGGTAAACAGTCCCTCCGGGAGAAGCCGCGTGTGTTGGGCAAACATGCAAAAGACAATGCGATTGAGAAACCGGGCGATTCGCAAATTTTTGCGTTGCGCGAAATTCATTTCGGCGAGGCTCCTGGCGTCAGCCAGTTCGGCGCTGGCCCGCTTTTGCAGCGACATGGCAACTTCGGCGATTCTCCCGGCAAGGGCTTCCGTAATGGAGTCTGTTGTGCGCTGCGGTCTGAGAAATTCCGGGTCTTCAAACAACGCGCGGAGAAGGTGAAGATTTTCCGGGCGGCCAATCTGGTCGTTGGTGAACTCGTGAACCTCCTGCACCGTGCCGTTGAAATTGGTTTTGACGATGTAGCGGTCAAAATCGCAGACAACGAGCAACGGCGGGTTGAGCAGTGATTCCCGGTAACGGAGAAGCTGCCTGTAAGCCTCGTCGAGGTTCTTCTTTTTGCCCTTGTATTCCCAAGCGAAGCAGCCCTTTTTCCAAACGTCGGCAAAACCGCGTTCCGCCGGCTCGCCAGCCTCGGGCGTTTCCTGCAAGTCAAAAAGCTCCGCGTCCTTGACCACGCGCTTTTGGAAACAGAAAGTATCACTGCCGGACGGGTCCGCTTCGGCGGGTGTCGGCTGACCGAGCAGGCGGCAAAGGTCGTTGAAATGCTCAGAGTAGCCAGACATTTCCTTGCCCTGGTAACGCGACCATTTCTTTTTGAATTCGGCGGCGGTCATTCGGAGAGTCCTTGGACGGTCCAGCCGGGGCGGTAGGGGCGGCGAAGATGGTGGTTGGCTTCGGAGAGGTTGTCGAATTTGAGTTCGCGCGCGTTCCATTGCAGGGTGGTTTGCGGGAAGCGGCAGGCCACGCTGCCCAACAGCACGGCTTCGGTCAGCGGACCGGCGTAGTCGAATCCGGCCGAGGCGCGGCCGCGGCCCAGGCAGGCCTCGACAAATTGCCGCCAGTGGTCCTGCTCCTCGACGTGCGGGCGTTGAAAGCCGGCGAAGTCCTTGTCCGGGTAAAGCTGGGCGTGATCGTAATGGGGGAGGAGCATGGCGCCCTTGGCGCCGACGAAAATGGAACCCTCGCCGGGGAGCTTGTCGCCTTCGAGCAGGGCCTGCACGTCCTGGGGCGGGCGCTCGTCGCCGTCGTACCAGGTGACGCTGACGGTCGGGCCGGCGGTGAACGGGGTGGCGGGAAAGACGTAATGAACGATGGAGTTGACGGCCCAGTTCCAGGAGTTGGGGGCGGGACCCTCGGAACGGACGGAGACGGGCGCAGTAAGCTGGAGGGCGCTGAAGACGGGATCGTATATATGACAGCCCATGTCGCCAAAGGTGCCGGTGCCGAAGTCCAGGCGCTTGCGCCAATTGCCGGGATGGTAGTAGCTGTTGCCGAGGAAGGGCCGCGGCGCGGCGATGCCCAGCCAGCCGTCCCAGTTGAAATCGGCGGGCACGGGATCGGCGGTTTCGGGGCGGGGGCCGGCGTCGCCCCATTTTTTCTCGCTCCAGGCGTGGACTTGCTGGATCGGGCCGATGAGGCCCTGCTGGATGAGGCGGACGGCCTGCTGGTAAACGCCGGTGGAATGGATCTGGATGCCCATCTGCGTGACCTTCTTGCCGGAGCGGGCAAATTCGGTCAGCCGGCGCGTCTCGTAGATGTCGTGGGTGAGGGGTTTCTGGCAATAGACATGCTTGCCCAATTGCAGGGCGGACATGGCGATGGCGGCGTGCATGTGATCGGGCACGGTGACGTTGACGGACTCGACGGCCTTTTCCTTGTCCAGTAGTTCGCGCCAGTCCTGATAGATTTTGACGTCGGGGAACTTCTTCTTGACAGTTTCGGCGCGGCCGAGGTCAACGTCGGCGACGGCGACCAGCTTGAGGGCGGGATGGGCGGCGAGGCGCTCGATGTCGGCGGCGGCCATGCCCGTCGTGCCAAAGCTGGCGTGGAGCAGCGTTTCGCCGGGCGCGGCGGCGCGGACGCGGCGGGTCAAGGCGGGCGCGGCGCAGGCGCCGGCGGCGGCAAGGGCGGCGCGACGGAGGAACTGGCGGCGGGTGAAGGGGGTTGGCATAGCGCGGGGGGAATTAGTCGAGGGATTTGATGGAGAGGTTGCGGAAGGCGACCGGGTCGTCGTGGCCGGCCAGGCCGAAGTGGCCGCTGACGCGGTCCTTGCCGGGATGGGATTTGTTGTCGAGGAACGCGGTGACCTTGCTCAAGTCGCAATCGAGGATGAGGAAGCCATTGAGTTCGACCTTGATTTTGGGGCCGATGACGGTGACTTCCTCGTAGTTCCATTGGCCGATGGGGCGCTGGCAGCCGCGGGCGGCGGCGACCATGCCGTAGGCGGAGCCGTGGGCCTGGCGGGGGTCAATCTTTTCGCCGGTGGCCTTTTCGTAGTTGTCGTCGAGGACCTGGATTTCGCACATGCCGACGTAGGCGGTGTCGCCGTTGCCGGGATAACGAATGGCGAGGCCGTTGTTGCCGCCCGGAGGCAGCTTGAATTCGAGGCGGGCGATGAAATTGGTGTATTCGGCCTTGGTGTAAGGAGTGCCGCCTTTGCCGCGCTGCCAGACAATCGCGCCCTCCTCGACCTTGCAGCAATCGAGCGGGCCGGCCCAGCCGTCGAAGTCCTTGCCGTTGAAAATCGGCTTGAAGCCGGCCGGGTCGGTTCCGCGCAGCCGATGGTTGGCCTCATCAATGGAGATTTCGCGGACGGCGAGATTGCGCCAGCGGATTTCGCCGCCGTGGGTCTGGAGTTGAATCGGGCCGACGGGCGGGATGGGGAGCTGGCGGTTGAAATAATTTTCGAGGATGGCGTTGTCAACAACAAGCTTTCCGTTGAACCAGACGGTGGTGCGGCTGCCAAGCTGGAGGATGCGGAAATGGTTCCACTGGCCGAAGGGCTTGTCGGCCAGGACGAGCGGGTCCTTGCCGGGCGCGCCGGGGGAATTGTTCCAGAGGCCGCCGGAGCCTTTGTCGGCGCCGTTCTTGAATTCCTTGGCGTTGGTGTGGTCCCAGATTTGCACCTGGGGGCAGCCTTTGAGGTAAATGCCGCTGTCGGCCAGGGGCACGGTTTTGTAGTCGGCCACCAGTTCGATGTCGCCGTAGTTTTTATCGGTGGTGAGATAAAGGCCGGAGCCGTCGTTGACCAGTTCGCTCATTTCCACGCGCCAATGCCGGCGGATGTCCTGGAGGCTGGCGTCGTGCTTCTGTTGAAATGCGGCGGGGGACAGGGCCATCCAGCCGCGCGGGTCTTCGGTGTCGGCGCCCCACCAGCCGTTGAGGGACTGGCCGTCGAAGAGCGGAGTGAAGCCCGGATGCAGGGTGGCGGGATGGTTGTTGGAGGTGGAGCAGCCGGCCAGCAGGAGGGCGGCGCAGGTCAGAATAAAATCCGCGAAGATCCGAAATGTATGCGGCTTCATGATGGTGTTTCGGTTGGAGGCATTTTGGGCGGATGGAAGAATAGCACGAGGGCCAAAGCGGCGGCAATGGCGGAAAACATCGGGACGAGGAACAGGCCGCGGAAGTCGGTGACGCCCTGGCCGGCGAATATGTTCTGAATGAGGAAGGGACAGACCGAGTTGGCGAGGAGGGCGCCGATGCCGAGATACATCACGTTGAACAGGCCTTGCGCGCTGGCCCGGGCGTCCTTCGGAAAGTAAGCATCCACGAAAATATAGACGGTGGCGAAGAAGAAGGCGTAACAGACGCCGTGGAGCAATTGCACCAGGATGATGAGTTCCTGGCGCTGCGGAAAAAACGCATAGACGGCGAAGCGGGCGGCGTGGCCGAGAATGCCAAGGGTCATGGTGGCGCGCCAGCCCAGACGTTTCAAGCTCGCGCCCAGGATGAGCATGGTGAGGATTTCGGCGATCTGGCCCACGCTCATGACGGGCATGATCCAGTTGCCCGCGATCCCGACGCCGCCCGCCTTGGCGCTCGCGCCGAGGAACGTTCCGGTCCAGTTGAAGTAAGAGTATTGCACGAATGAATCCACCAGAGTCACGAGCCAGAGGACGAGGACGAACGGGTGCTTGAGCAACTTGACCGCTTCCAGCCAGGCCAGAGGCTCGGCCGCGCCTTCGTGGGCCTTCTTGGGCGGCGTATGCGGCAGCAAAAAGCTGAAGGCCGCGAGCGAAAGGGAGGCCAGGCCAGCCACGGCGAAGGTCCAGGCGGTGGCGGCCTTGAGCGCGTCGCCGGTCAAGCCGGAACTGAGCACGGCGCCGAGCCAGTTGGCCAGGCCACGCGGATTGGCGGCGTGGACTTTGGCCCAGTCCACCAGGATGAAGGTGAAGGGCCAGGCGGCGAGAATCCAGCCGATCGAGCCGCCCATGCGGACGAGGCCGAATTCCTTTTGCGGGTCTTTCATGTTGGCGAAGGCGATGGAATTGGTGATGGAAAGCGTGGGGACGTAAAGCAAACAGTGGAGGAGCATCAAACCAAAAAACGGCCAGAAGGCGCGGGTGAAGGCGAGGCCGAGCATGGCGAGGCCGCCCACGAGCTGGCTGAAGGCGAGAAATTTTTCCGCGGCGAAATTGCGGTCGGCGAACTGGTTGCCGAAGAACATGCCGACGATGGCCGCCACGGGAAAGGCGCTGAGAATGCAGGCCTGTTGCGCCGGAGAAAAACCGAGGGTTGGCAGATAGCCGTAAATGAGCGGCAGCCACGCGCCCCAGATGAAGAATTCCAGCACCATCATGAGGAACAGTTTGCCGCGGTGGTTGGTTGCCATTTTGGTTGGCGGAATGTGAGCCTGTTTCGGGCGGGGCCGCAAGCCAAAGTTTTGAGCATGCACTGCAATCCGGCAGCATCACCCAATCTCGCGAAGATTTCTTCCCGCAGAGTAAAGCGCATGAGGGAACAAGAAAAGCCTTTGCCCGCAGATAACGGGGCAGATGCACGCAGATGGGGAGCGGGAGAATCCCGTTTGCCTTCCAGTAACCCAAAGTCCGGCGGCTGATTGGCAATCTCGCCAGCAATTGTTTTTCGCCGATGAAACCTGCATCTTCACTCATGCCACACAAGACGTTCGCCGAGGCAAAAAGCGAACGGACTTTTCAGCGCGTCATAAGATTAATTGTTCTCGATCGTCAACGGGGGAAGGGTGTATGACGAGGAGCATGAAACCTTTTAGAATCTATTTCGTGATGAGTAAAAAGTCCGGGCGGGCGTATATCGGAAAAGGCCCAGACGGACGAATCGACGATGAACATAGCACGGAGTTTCAGCGCCTTACGCGACAACCGGACGCGACGCAGTGGGAGTCCGCGCCATTTTCATCGGCTCATGACGCGCTGGTCGCTGAGGCAGCCGCGATCGGTATCGTAAAGAATATCGGGAGCGACGTAAAATTGGTAAATATTCAAAAACACTATGAACGCCGGTTTGCCCCTCGGTATCCCATTCCGTTTGTTGCCGGGCAAGTCAAGAAATCACACCTCCCACGGGCAATCATTGTCACTCTTGCCCCGGATACTCTCCAAGATGATTCTCGGCCAGCGCCTAACTCGGCTTGGACACCAAAAAGACTGGCCGAACGCGCGAGAAAGTTCTGGCAGTTCCGGCGGGACCGAGTGGACTCGTGGTCAAAGGGAATTGGTGCGCCTTATTTTCTCGTGGCCGTTGTTAAGGGAAGCGGAAGAATTCTCGCCGTGTTCGAAATAGACAACAAAAGATGGTTTTCAGACCCAGAGAATCAAGAACCAGAGAAAAAACCAAAGAATCAAAAGAGACTTGTTGCCGTTCCGGTCAAGATTTCAAAGGGTGCGAACGCAAATGGTATGCAAGGAAAACAATATACCGGAAACCGTCAGGGAGGAGCCGTCTTGTATGGAGTTCAAGTTGCGTGACCGCATTTGGAAACCGTCGCGCCGTAATTTCCGAGTATTGCGTTAATTGCCGACAACGCGAGACCAGCGTCGTCAACCAGCATTCGGCGGGGTGATTTTTGGCACATCTTCAAATGGCAATGCCTGTTGTTGCCGTCAAACGTGTCAGACCAAAGCTTTGTTCCATCGTGCGAAAAATCGTGCGTGATTCAAACGCAAATTGGCCAAAACCATAGTTTGAGCCTTCGAGAGAACTTTTGGGCGAGGCTCGATGTCAAAGTTTTACCAGCGAGCCGCTGCGCAGGGATTTTGCCTCGGCTTCGCAGATTGCCAGCGCGGTCACGGCGTCGCGGGCGGTGACGAGGGCCGGGGGACGGCGGGCGGCCACGCATTCCACAAAGTAGCGGATTTCCGCGGCGTAGCCGTCAGGTCCATCGCAATGGAGGGAGCGGGCGGGCCGGCCCGGCTCGGTGATTTGCACGGCGTTCGGGCTGCGCGCGAAATCGAACTCCAGCGTGGCGCGCTGGCAATGAATGGTGAAGGCCATGTTGAATCCCGCCGCCTGCAACCAGCTTCCTTCCGCCGAAACCACCGGGCCGCAGTCATATATATATTGCGTCACGACGTGGAGGATCGAACCCGCCGCATCGGTCATGCCGGTGGAAAAGACAGCCTTGGGACGGCCGCAAAGGAATTGCGCGA
Organism: Verrucomicrobiota bacterium; assembly: GCA_049514835.1. GTDB lineage: Bacteria > Verrucomicrobiota > Verrucomicrobiia > Limisphaerales > Palsa-1400 > JBEKOF01. The sequence continues at coordinate 9,481 of JBEKUQ010000002.1, forward strand.
AATCCGTGTCGTGAATGTGCAAATCCAGCAGTGCGCCGCCCCGATCTTCGCCGGCGCGTTGCCCGCTCCAACCGGGCTTCTCCGACAGCCGGCTGAAACGCGCGGCCAGCATTTTTCCGTAAAGGCCTTGTTCGATGGTTTGCTTGAGCCAGCTCCAGCCCGGCCAGAAGCGCATGCAAAAGGCGGGCATGAGAAAACCCGGCGAGGATTCCGCCACCTGCAAAATCTCCCGGCCTTCCGCGGCGGTGCGAGCGAGGGGTTTTTCGCAGAGAACGTGCTTGCCGGCTTGGAGCGCGGCGATGACTTGCCCGGCGTGGAGCGGCGTGGGAGTGCAGAGGTCAACCAGATCAATTTCCGGGTCGGCGAGAAGTTCGTCCAGTTTGCGAAACACCTTGACGCGCCGGCCCAGATGGACATCGCCGGATTTCTTGACGTTTCCCGCCACGCCCGGCACGAGGCCGCCGACAGGAAGCCGCGCCGGGTCGCACACCGCGACGACGCGGGCGGAAGGGAGCGCCAAATAGGCGCGCAGATGCGTCACGCCCATGAAGCCCAGGCCGGCGACGGCAACGTTGACTTTGCGGGGGACCTCGGGCGGCGTTTTTCGAGATGGATTTGTCATAAGAACGTTAACGCATTACGAAGCAAGGTTCCTTTCCACCACTTCCCGGGCGGCGATGATGTCAGGAATGCGGCGGCCGCCGGCTTCGCGTTCGATGACGAAATTTCCGGCGAAGTTGCCTTGGCGGAGCGTGGCAAAAAAGGCGGGCCAATCCACCTCGCCGCGCCCGGCGGCCACTTCTTCACCCCAGACGCCGGCCGCTTTGGGGCGGAGGCCGTCCTTGATGTGGACCTGGCGAATCCACGGAGCGAGCACGCGCAACGCCGCGATCGGGTTGCCCTGATTGTAAAGAACAAGGTTGGCGGGATCGAAGTTCACGCCCAGGTTCGGACGGTCCAGCTTTTGCAGCAGCGCGGCCAGCGCGGGCGCGGTCTCCTGTCCGGTCTCCAGGCCCAAAGAGATGCCGGCGGGGGCGAACCGGCTGGCGACCTCCGCGATCCGATGCAGCATTTTCGCGTAATCGGGATCGCTTTCGCGGGGCGGAAGGAAGCCGGCGTGGAACGTGACCAGATTCAATCCAAGCCTTGCCGCCAGCGCGACGGTCTCCTGGATGTTCTGCCGGTTCTGCGCCCAGGTGGCGTCCGGGGCGAGGCCGCCGGTGAGGCGGATGGTTTGCGGCGTCGAGTAATCTTCGCCCACGCAGGCAAACATTCCTGAGACGATGCGGATTTGGTTTTGGCGAAAAAGCGAATCGGTCTGACTCCAGAGCTGCGGCGATTGGCGCAGCGGATCCAGGGCCAGTTGCACGCGGCGGAGGCCGCAGGCGGCCAATTTCGCCAGCAGGTCCGCCAGATGCTTTGGCTGCAACGACCAACTGCACACGGCCAGGCGTTCTGCCAGAACTTTGGTGTTCATGTTGTCCTCTTTCTATATCAAACGACAGGCCGTATCCATGCTGCGTTTTGACTCGCCTGGCGGCGTCGGGCGCGTCATTCTTCCTGTTAGTTGATCGCAAAGTCGAACAGAGTGACAAGATCGAAAGGGCCTATGAAATTGCGTCTCACCTTGATGGCCGCCGCGTTGGCGCTGGCCGCCGCCGGCGCGGAAAACAAACCGCCAGTCGTCCACAAAATTTTTCTGCCGCCGCGCCTGCATCTGGGCAACACCGGGATCAGCCCGGTGCAACCGATTGACGAGGCGGCGTGGATTTGGCACCCGGACTTTGGAAACCCCGAGGCGCCGGCGCATGGCGACTTTTTTTCCGGCGGGTGGCGGGAGCCGGTATTGTTGCGCTTTCGCAAGGAGTTTGAAGCCGGCGCCGCGCCTGCGCGCATTCATGTGAGCGCGGACGAGAGGTTTGAATTGTTTGTGGACGGAGACCGCATCGCGCGCGGCCCCGACCGGTCGGACGTGGAGCACTGGTCGTACGCGACTTACGAGATCGAGCTGGCGCCGGGTACGCACCGGCTGGAAGCGCTGGTCTGGAGCATCGGCCCTTATGCGCCCGTAGCGCAAATGACCTGGCGCGGCGGATTCGTGCTGAAGGCGGAAGGAGATTACGACCGGCAACTCACCACCGGCAAGGCGGCCTGGGAGGTGGCGAGGCTGGAGGGTTACGAGTTCGCTCCGGGCGTTTTCTTTGTCGGCGCGCAGTTGACGGCGCATGATTGCGGGCCGCAATGGAAGGAGGGCAGCTACGTCAAGGCGCAGGTGGTGCGCGCGCCGCTGCGCAACAACTCGGTTGGGGAAAGCGCGGCGGGCTGGAAGTTGTTTCCCACGACGCTGCCCGATCAGTTGGACCGCGAAATCACGGCGGGCCGCGCGGTCGCGCTGGGCAGCGGGGCGTTGGGCCGGAACGACGCGGTGACGGCGGAACAGGCGCGGCAGCCGGATTTGCCGAAGTGGCAGGCGCTCCTCGAAGGCCGGGAGGAAGTCGTGGTGCCGGCCAACACGGAGGAGTTTCTGCTCTGGGACCTGGAGAATTATTATTGCGCCTATCCGCTCTGCGAGGTCAGCGGAGGGGCGGGCGCGAAGCTGGCGTGGAGCTGGGCGGAGTCGCTCTATCTGCCGCGGTCCGAGGCGAAGGGCCAACGCGGAGAATTCATCGGGAAAACCTTCCGGGGCATGACGGACACTTTTCTGCCGGGCGGCGGTGGACACAAGAAATTCACCACGCTGTGGTGGCGGGCCGGGCGCTGGTGCCTGCTTTCGATCAAAACGGCGGGCGAACCGCTGAGCCTCCACCGCCTGGCGCTGAACGAGAGCCGCTATCCCTACGAGAAGGAGGGCAGTTTTGACGGCGGCGATGCCGAATTGCCGGGCGTGATTTCGCTGGCCACGCGCGGCATTCAAATGTGCGCGCACGAGACCTACATGGATTGCCCGTTTTACGAGCAGCTCATGTACGACGGCGACACGCGCCTGGAATTGCTCACCACCGGCGTGATGACGCGCGACGACCGGCTGGTCAAGCGCGCCATCGAGCTGCTGGATTTTTCGCGACGCAACTGGGGTTTTGTCAACGAACGCTATCCGGCCTTTCTGCCGCAGGACTCGCCGACCTTCTCCATGATCTGGGCGCTCATGCTCCACGACTACGCCTGGTGGCACAACGATGCCGATTTTGTGAAGGCGCGCGCCATCGGCCTGCGCTCCATGCTGGAGCATTTTCAACCTTATCTGAACCGGGACGGGCTGCTGGAGGATTTGCCGGGCTGGCCGTTCATGGATTGGGTGCCGCAGTGGCGAAGCGGCGACGCGCCCGACGGCGCCAAGGGCGTGTCTTCTCTCAATAATCTGCTCTACGTGTATGCGCTGGAAAATTCCGCCGAGGTGGAGGATTTTCTGGGCGAACCGCTCCTGGCCCAGCGGCTGCGGGCGCAGGCGGCGCGGACGGCGGCGGCGGTGCGGGCCAGATTCTGGGACGAATCGCGCGGGCTGATGGCGGACAATGTGGCGCACACCGAATTCAGCGAACACGCGCAGTGCCTGGCGCTGCTTTCCGACACGCTGGCCGGCGACCAGGCGAAGCGCTGCTTTGAGCAATTGTTGACAGCGCCCGACCTGAAACGGACGACCATTTACTTCAGTTTTTACCTGCTGGAAACTTATCAAAAATTCGGACGGGGCGATCTGATTGTGCAACGGATGAGTTTCTGGAAGGAGCTGGTCAAACAGGGGCTCAAGACGCCGGTGGAAATGCCGGGCAACACGCGCTCGGATTGCCACGGCTGGGGCAGTCATCCGCTGTTCCATCTTCAGGCCAGCGTGGCCGGCGTGCGCCCCGCCTCGCCGGGGTTCCGCACCGTGCGCATCGCGCCGCAGCCGGGCGGCCTGCCCAAGATCATCAGCCGCACGCCGCACCCGGACGGCTTCATTGCGCTGGACCTGGCCTTTGCGGACGGCCAATGCCGCGGAAGCGCGCAACTGCCGCCGGCCATCACCGGCGTTTTCGTCTGGGGCACCCACGAACAGAAGCTCGCCAGCGGCGCCAATGCGATTGACCTCGGACAGTAGGGAAGATAAACACGCAATGAAGCAGGCAACAATGCTTATGACAAGCGCGCACAACCCGGAAATTAAACCGCGGATAGACGCGGATGGACACGGATTGATCCTGAAAGCAGAGACGGAGGCCATTATCGGCTGTGGCTTCGAGGTGTTGAACATACTCGGCCACGGACTGGTGGAGAAACCCTATGAGAATGCCTTGGTCGTTGAATTTGGTCTGCGCGGCATCCGTTGGGAGCAGCAGCGCCGCTACGATGTCCTCTACAAGACCGTCAAGGTCGGCGAATATGTGCCGGACCTTATCGCTTTCGGCAGCGTGGTGGTGGATGCCAAGGTGATAGAGCGCATCACCGACCACGAGCTGGGCCTGATGCTCAACTACCTCAAAATCACCGCTCATCCTGTGGGCCTCATCCTCAACTTCCGCCGGGCTCGCCTGGAATGGAAAAGGGTGATCAACACAAACCTGACGGAAAAGAACCGCGGATAAACACTGATAAACGCGGATAAGAGGGAACCTGTCCTCTCCGAACCCCATCCGCGTCCATCCGCGTCCATCCGCGGTTGTTTTTGTCTGGCTCACGCACGAACCAACTCGCGCGCATGGCTGATGTCCCGCTTGCAGACGGGACGCAAATCCGACGCTGTGACCGTTGCCACCGCCACGGTGCTGCCGCCAAGCGTGACAAATTCGACTTCGTAAGCCACGCCGTCTTTGTGGATATGTACGACGGTGCCGACGTCACCCGCCTCAAGGTTTTCCTCCGGGAGATTCTCCGTCAGCACCACACAATCATGTTCTTTTATTTTCATTCAGCCACCAAAGCATAAGCCGTGAGCAGACGCGGCGCAACTGTGCCTTCATCCAGTTGCCACACGCTCCGTCCTCGCGGACGACGGCCACTGGGACAGTTCAATCTGCCCTCCACCTCATAGCGCGGGCCAAAGCCAGTTTGCCGTGTCTTCGTTGCCTAATCTCAATCCTGCCTGTCTTTTTGCATTCTGCATTTTGCATTGTGGATTTTGCATTTTTCCAATGCGGGTTTTCCTCGACGCCCTTGGGCGGGCGGATTAGCTTTTCGTGGCTGCATGAGAACAAGTTTATTTCGGGTGGTTGTGTTGATGGCGGCGTGGCTGGCACCACTGGCGTTCGCCGGGGAGGGCGCGCCGTTGCGGGAGCGCTTGAAGGCGTCGCCCTTCAAGATCGCCTACGAGAGTTATGTGGACGGGAATTGGGACATTTTTGTGATGAACGCCGACGGCTCGCAGCCGGTGAACCTGACCAAAACGCCGGACCTGAACGAGCATTACCCGCATGTATCGCCGGACGGCCGGCGGATGTGTTTTGTGGCGGACCAGGGAGAGGGCCGCGAGGCCATCCGCAGCGTGTATGTCATGGACATGGACGGCCGGAATCGGAAGAAGGTGGCCGACTACGCGCGGGAACCGTTCTGGTCGCCGGACGGCAAGGTCATCGGGTATCTGGACCAGGAGTATCCCCGGTTCAATGTGATAGATTTTTACACCAAGGGGATGAATTTTTACGAGGTGGCGACGGGCAAGATCACGCCCCATCCCAATGCCACCAATTTCCACCATCTCTACAATCCCGGCTTCTGCGCCAACGGCAAATGGATCGTCTCCACGGTGCATGCGGGGATGGGCTATGAGCACACGATTCTGCTGATCGAGGCGCGGGGAAATAAAATTATTGACTTGAAGATTCCCGGCTGCCGTCCTTGTTTCAGCCCCGATGGCAAGCAAGTGGCCTGGGGCGCCGACGACCACCAGATCGCGGTGGCGCCGATAGACACCGATGCCGACGAACCCCGGGCGGGCCAGTGGCAGGTTCGGATCAAGGACGCCGTCAACAAGATTTATCATGTGCGATGGTCGCCGGACAGCCGCTTTCTGAGTTTCAGCCGGGGGCCGGACGGCGAGGGGGACCCGAGCCAGCCGGGGACGTTCCAGGCGGCGTGCGAGATGATGGGGGTTTATGCGCCGGGTTGGAACATCGGGGCGGTCTCGGCCGAGGCGGCGGGGACGATTGATCTCGCCGCGGCGAACGAAGCCGAATTCACCATGCTCACCACGAATGGATTGAGCAACAAGGAATCGGCCTGGTTCCGGCCGGGCGGGAATTAGATTTTGCGAATTGGGACCATGAATGCCTGCTCTCCACCGAGCTCTCCTCCACAGGTGTGTGGAGGAGAGGGAGATGGGAGCAGGAGCAGGATTAAGATTAGGATTAAGATTAAGAGGCGGGACCCTCACCTCACCCTGACCTTCTCCCCTCCATCCGCCTTCGCCAAGGCTTGCGCCGTCGCCAGGCTTTGGCGAGACAAGACGGCGCGACAAGTCGGATGGGAGCGGAGAGGGAAGAGCCAGCGGGCACGAAACATTCGACGGAAGTCCATCCTTCAGCGGCAGGTTCAAGGGGGCAATGCAGGAAGTGTTCTTTTTTACAGTCTGCTGGCGGGTTTGGCTTTCGTTTGTTCCTGCGGCAAGCCCGGCCCGCGGGAGCAAAGCCAGGCCGGCGCCGGCGCGGCCGCCTTGCCGGCCACCCGCCGCGAGATCGTCACGCCGTCGGGCGCGGCCATGGTTTTTCTGCCCGGCGGCGAATTCATGATGGGGACAAGGCAGGGCAACGCCGACGAGGGGCCGGTCCACAAAGTCAGGATTAGCAGCTTTATGATGGACCAATTCCCGGTGACGCACGAGATGTTCCGCCAGGCGCAATTGCCCGACCCCTCCCGCTGGCAGGACAATCCGCAGGGGCCGGTGGAACGGGTCCGCTGGCGGGACGCCAAGCAATACTGCAACGAACGATCCCTGCTGGAAGGGCTGAAACGCTGCTACAACGAGAAGACGATGGAATGGGATTGCGATGACTCGGCCAACGGTTATCGCCTGCCCACCGAAGCGGAGTGGGAATACGCCTGCCGCGCGGGCCGCGAGGGGCCGTATGATTTCGGGCCGGCGGACAAATTGCCGCAATACGCCTGGTTTGCCGACAACGCCGACCGGAGGACGCATCCGGTGGGCCAGAAGAAGCCCAACCTCTGGGGCTTGTATGACATGTACGGAAACGTCTGCGAGTGGTGCGAGGATGTCTATAGCCCGGCCTATTATGAGCAGAGCGCGCCGGTGGATCCGCACGGGCCGCCCAGTCCGGGCAAGGACGTCAAGCGCGTGTTGCGCGGCGGTTCGTGGAATGCCAGCGCGGCCATGTGCCGGGCCACCTTTCGCCAGGGCCAGCGCAGGGGAGACACCGACGCCTGTTTCTGCACCGATTTCTGCGGCTTTCGCTGCGTGCGGCGGGTCTCGGCGGAGGAATTGCAGGCATTGAGGGGAAAATGACAATTCTTCCACTTGTGCTAATATATGGCGGTGGCAGCAGCAGTAAGAATTGAACCAGAATCAAGATGAAACTTGCGACCGCATCCCAAGGGCGGCGGAGGCCAGGTTTTGTCCGCACGCTGAACGGCGAAGCCAGTTCCATGGTTGGGGACGAGCCGGCCACGATGCCGGAGGCCGACGACGAATTGCTCGACAGCTATTCCCGGACCGTGTCGAGGGTGGTCGAAAAGGTCCGGCCAACCGTGGTGAATATCCGCACCCAAGGCCTCAGTCCTGAGCGGCCGAATGGAATGGAATCCGGCGGCGGCGGTTCGGGCTTTGTCATCGCGCCGGATGGCTACATCCTGACCAACAGCCATGTTGTCCATGGCGCGGGCAAGATCGAAGTCGCGCTGGCGGACGGTCGTTCCTTGAGCGCCTTGCTGGTGGGGGACGATCCGGAAACCGACCTGGCGGTGGTGCGCATTCACGCCGGGGATCTGGCACATGTCAATTTGGGGGATTCGCAAACCGTCCGGGTGGGGCAGATTGCGATTGCCATCGGGAGTCCGTATGGTTTTCAGCAGACCGTGACGGCCGGGGTGGTGAGCGCGCTGGGCCGCTCGATGCGCTCCCAATCGGGGCGGCTCATTGACAACATCATTCAAACCGATGCGGCGTTGAATCCGGGCAACTCCGGAGGTCCGCTGGTCAATTCGCGCGGTGAAGTGATCGGGGTGAACACGGCGATTATACTTCCGGCGCAGGGAATATGTTTCGCCATCGCCAGCAACACCGCCAAGTTGGTGGCGGGCTGGTTGATCAAGGAAGGCCGCATCCGGCGCAGTTGGATCGGGGTGGCGGGGCAGAACGTGCCCATTCATCCGCGGGTGGTTCGCTTCCACAAACTGCCCGCGAACCACGGCGTGTTGGTGGCGGGGCTGGAGCCGGCAAGCCCGGCGCAACGAGCGGCTCTGCAAGAAGGGGATGTCATCGTGGCGTTCAACGACAAAGCGGTTTCCCAGATTGACGAATTGCATCGCCACCTGGTCGCGACGGCGATTGGAATTCCTGCGCAAATCACGGTCATCCGGCATGCGGAGAAGATCCATCTGAATATCATCCCGGAAGAATTGGCGCCGGTCCATCAAAGGAACTGAAGCGGGCGTCAATCCCGAAGGGATTGGATAATTCAGCCCAG
>JBEKUQ010000003.1:0-17017 GCA_049514835.1 Verrucomicrobiota bacterium
CGAATAAGGCCGCGATAACCATGCACCGCTCCGATCAACATCGCTTGTTCCGTGTTCTTGCCCACCAGGGCCGCCACGTCGCGGATTTTGATGCGCGGCAGCAGTGCCGTCTTCTCATGCAAATAATCCGTCATCGCCTCCAGCCCCGGCGCGATGATTCCCCCGACGTAATTGCCCCGCCGGTCCACAATGTCAAACGTGACCGCCGTGCCGAAATCCACCACCGCCACCGGCGCCCCATAACCCCGCCGGGCGGCCATCGCGTTGGCCAGCCGGTCTGCCCCGATGGTCTGCGGTTTTGGATAATCAATTCCTATGCCGCGCACCGTCCGGGCCGTCAGCGCCAGCGCCGCCACCCCAAGCTTCTCCTGGAGGAGGAAGGCCACCAGCGGCGTCACCGCCGGCACCACGCTGCCATAAGCCGCGCCCTCCAGGGATACTCCGCGAAAAAACTCCATCGCGCCGCTCTCCGCCCGGCCATTCGACCAGTCCGCGGTCCAAACGTTGATTTGCCGCAGCACACGTCGGGAATTGGCCAGGCCGATGTGCGTATGGGTGTTGCCGACATCAAAAAGGGCGATCATCACCCCCGGTTTAAGGTTTGGAATCGAAAAATAAAAGTTTAAACTTGCGCCGAACCGGTCCATCATCCCGCCCGGTTCAAATCAAACTCTGCCGGCAAATGCGAAGACGCGAAACAGGTTGGATCGTGGTGCTGCTCCTGGTGGTCGGCGCTTACATTTATTTTTTCGGCCATTGGGGTGAGAAAAAGGTGATTCAGATTTTTCCTTCCATCCGCCAGTTGCCCCGCAATACCCGCAATCTCTCCGCTTTTCCCATCTTGTTCACCCTCGACAGCACTTACCGCCTCACCAGCATTAAAGTGACGCAGTTGGACAGCACCCACACCAACCCCGGGACGCATGTGCTCTGGTATCTGGTCTCCAAGAATGTTTCCGAGCCGGTCAGATACTTCTATTATGGCCAGAATATCCAGGGGATGGAGCCGAACCTCAAAGGCGGGCGGCCCGAGCCGCTGGTCACCGGCGAAAAATACGTGATGGAGATTTCCGCCGGCCAGGTCAAAGGCGTCTCCCAACCCTTTACCGCCCCCGCCATTCCCAAGTGATCCTCCCTCAAGGGCGGTTCATGGCGGCGTGGTGCCGGACCGATACAAGGGGACCGTACACCACAGCACCACCGGACTCAAACTCTGGTTGACTCTCAGGAAGCGCGTGCTCCCATCCACGAAGGCATAGACCGAGCCGCCCAGGTTCGTGTTGCTCAAGCACCGGCTGTGTTTCGCCTGGTCCAGTCTCAGCCCGTCGTCAATATCGAAGTAATCCATGAAAAAGTCCCCTGCCCCATACAGTTTCTCGCCAAAGATGACGGTGTCCGACGGCTGCGGCACTTCGTTTTCCGTCAGGTACGGCAGCGGAACCCCGTTGGTCTGCCAGGCGCCGTATTTGTCCGCGTAGCCGTCGTTGAAGCCGTTGATAAAATAGCTGCGCGGCGCCTGATCCTGGAAATTGGGAAAGTTGGTGCCATAACTCGCCGGAACCAGGCCCTTCTCGCTCGGACAGACCAGCAGCTTTACGGTTTGATAATCCGGATACACGTAGGTCGGCCAGCGCGGTGACGCGCCGCCCAGATTGTCGTTGGGCCGCGGCGGAAAGCTGCCTTGGTAATCCTGCGAATACATCATCACCGCCAGGCTGAGCTGGTGCTGGTTGCTCGTGCATCGGATGCGTTTGGCCGTTTCCTTGGCCATGCCCAGCGCCGGCAACAGCATGCTGGCCAGAATCGCGATAATGGCAATCACCACCAAAAGCTCAATAAGCGTAAAGGCGGTCATTTCCTCGCGCGGATTCCGGCTTTTGGGTTTCGTCATTCGATCACGGTCTGTTTGAATCGTTGATTGGACGGCAATTCGCTGCCAAATACTCAATCTTTTTTCATTCCGTCTCATTCCAGCCCATGGCCGGCTCAGGGAGGGGTTGTGCCGGCCCGATACAGCGGAGCGGTACACCACAACACCACCGGGCTCAAACTCTGGTTGACTCTCAGGAAGCGCGTGCTCCCATCCACGAAGGCGTACACCGAGCCGCCCAAATTGGTGTTGCTCGAGCACCGGCTGTGTTTGGCCTGGTCCAATCTCAGGCCGTCGTCCACGTCAAAGTAATCCATGTAAAAGTCGGGCGCGCTGTACAATTTCTCCCCAAATATCACCGTGTCCGACGGCAGAACAATGTCGCTCTCCCGCATGTCTATATACGCGTTGGTCTGCCAATTGGGCCCGTATTTTTCCTGATAGCCGTCGTTGAAGCCGTTGATAAAATAACCGCGGGGCACTCTGTCCGGGAGAAACGGGGAATTGGCGCCGTAGGTGGCGGGCTTCGGGCCTTGTTCGCTTGGGCAAAGCAGCACCGCCGGGTTTTCGTATTCTGCCAACAAGAAGGTGGTCCAGCGCTCCACGCTGCTGTACGGCGGATAATCGCCCGAGTACTCATCCGCATACATCATGTTCGCCAGGCTGATCTCATGCTGGTTGCTCGTGCAGCGGATGCGTTTGGCCGTTTCCTTGGCCATGGCCAGCGTCGGCAACAACATGCTGGCCAGGATCGCGATGATCGCGATCACCACCAGCAGCTCGATCAGCGTAAAGGCTTCCGCTTCTCGTGCTCTCCAGCTCTTCATCTTACCGATAATTTTAGCAGCCACGCCACAGACGCGCAATAACCGTTTGTTGCATCATCACAAAAAATACGAAATCCGTTGATCGGAATGACTGGCCGCCGCGCCCGCGCCGGCTTATCCTCCCGGCGTGAAACGGAAATTTGCCCTGCTCCTGGCGGCGATTCTGTTGGTGTGCGGATGGCGCGCCTGTTGGTATGACCGCGCCACCTGGTATGGCGACACCGAACGGGGAAAACCCATGGCCAACGGCCATCCCTTTAATCCCGAGGCTCTCACCGCCGCCACTTGGAATTATCCGCTCGGCTCCAGGCTCAAGGTGGTTTACGGACACAAAAGCGTGCTCGTGGATGTGACGGACCGCGGCGGAGTCCGGGCCTTCATGCAATTCGGCAAAGTCGTGGACCTGAGCCGCGCCGCCTTCGCCAAGCTGGAAAAGCCGGCCGTTGGCTCCATCCGCGTCAAGATCATCCGGCAGGAGTAACGCCACGGTGCCTGGCGCCGCCGGAACCCGCCGCCCGCGCCCATGCCGCTTCGAGCTTGTCGCGGCGCTGCCTTTCCAGTTAGATTCGCCGGACACATGAAAATCAAAACTTCGCCTTCAACCCGCAAAAGCAAACCATCGCCGCGCGAGTATTCCGCCATCGTCGTGGACGGCCCGGAACGCGCCCCCAGCCGCTCGATGCTCTACGCCGTCGGCTTCAAGAAGGAGGATTTCGGCAAACCGCTCATCGGCATCGCCTCCACCTGGAGCATGGTCACGCCGTGCAACGCCCACCTTGATCAATTGGCGCGCGAGGCCGAATGCGGCGTCAACGCCGCCGGCGGCAAGGCCATCATCTTTAACACCATCACCATTTCCGACGGCATTTCCATGGGCTCGGAAGGGATGAAATACTCCCTCGTCTCCCGCGAGGTGATCGCGGATTCGATTGAAACCGTGGTGGGCTGCGAAGGCCTGGACGGCTTTGTTGCCATCGGCGGTTGCGACAAGAACATGCCCGGCTCGTTAATCGCCATGGCCCGGCTGAATCGCCCGGCGGTTTTTGTTTATGGCGGCACCATTCTGCCCGGCTGCATCACGGGAGATTCGCGCAAGCTGGACATCGTGTCGGTATTTGAAGCGGTGGGGGCTTACGCCAATCAACAAATTGACGCCGCGCAACTCGAAAAGATCGAGTCCTGCGCCATCCCCGGCCCCGGTTCCTGCGGCGGCATGTACACGGCCAACACCATGGCCAGCGCCATCGAGGCCCTGGGCATGAGCCTGCCCAACAGCTCCGCCCAAAACGCCGTTTCCAAGGCCAAGCAGGACGACTGCCGGCGCGCCGGCGCGGCCGTCCTCGCCATGCTGGAGAAAGGAATCCGGCCGTTGGACATCATGACGCGGCCGGCCTTTGCAAACGCCATCACCGTGGTCATCGCCCTGGGCGGTTCCACCAACGCCGTCCTCCACCTCCTGGCCATGGCCCACGCCGCCGGCGTCAAACTGGCTTTGGATGATTTTACCAAAATCGGAGAACACGTTCCCGTCCTGGCCGATCTCAAACCCAGCGGAAAATTCCTCATGTCCGAACTGGTCGCCATCGGCGGCATCCAGCCCATGATGAAGCAATTGTTGGACGCCGGTTTGCTGCACGGCGGCTGCCTGACCGTGACGGGCCGCACGCTGGCGGAAAACCTGGCGCACGTGAAACCTTACCCGGATTCCCAATCCATCATCCGCCCCCTGGGCGATCCCATCAAGAAAGACAGCCATCTGGTCATCCTCTACGGCAATCTGGCGCCGGAAGGCGCGGTGGCCAAGATCACCGGCAAGGAAGGCGCTTACTTTGAGGGCGTGGTGCGGGTCTATGAGTCGGAGGAGGCCGCCCGCGCAAAAATCCTTGCCGGAACGATCGGGCGCGGCGACGTCGTGGTCATCCGTTATGAAGGCCCGCGCGGGGGGCCGGGCATGAGGGAAATGCTCGCGCCCACCAGCGCCATCTCGGGCAAAGGCCTGGGCAAGGAAGTGGCGCTCATCACCGACGGGCGCTTCTCCGGGGGCACCCACGGTTTTGTCGTCGGCCACATCACGCCGGAGGCCTCCCTGGGCGGGCCGCTCGCCCTCGTGAAGGAGGGGGATAAAATTGTCATTGACGCACGCAAGCGCCAGATCAACCTCCTGGTTTCCCGGGCGGAAATGAAAGCGCGCCGACGGACGTGGAAGCCGCTCAAACCCCGTTACACCCGCGGCGTGCTCGCCAAATACGCCAGCCACGTCACCAGCGCCTCGCACGGCGCCGTGACCGACGCCGATTTGAAATTGTAAACCGCTGCCTGTTTCGCATGATTGAGATGAGTGACACGCCGCTGGAAATCGCCGAAATGGTCCGCCAAAGGATGATGGCCCGCTCCGGCGCGGAACGATTTGTCATGGGCGCGCGCTCCTTCGACGCGGCCCGCGCCATGATTCTGGCCTCCCTTCCAGCCGATCTTCCGCCGCAAGAATTGAAACGGCGGCTGTTTGAAAGAATCTATGGCCGGCCCGCCCCATTCTGAAAAGCCGGTCTTTTCTTTTCCGGGGAGCGCGCCCATCACTGACCCATCCAACGGAAAATGATCGCTCTCATTGACTACGATTCCGGCAATCTGCGCAGCGTGCAGAAGGCGCTGCTCAAGGCGGGCGGCAACGTGCGCATCGTGCGCCGCCCGGAGGAAATCGCCCCCGCCCGCGCCCTGGTCCTCCCCGGCGTGGGCGCCTTCGACGATTGCGTCAATGCCATGCAAAAACAGGATTTGCTGGGAGCCATCCGGCAGTTTATCCGCAGCGGAAAGCCTTTTCTGGGGATTTGTGTGGGCTATCAGGCGCTCTTTGAGCGGAGCGAGGAATTCAACAGTTGCGCCGCCGGGCTGGGCATCTTTGGCGGCAAGGTGGTCCGGTTCGCCGGGCAGCCGGGGCTGAAGATTCCGCAGATCGGCTGGAACCAGATCGCCCTCACCCGCCCCGATTGTCCGCTTTTCCGCGGCATTGCCTCCGGCGCCTATGTTTATTTCGTCCACAGCTTTTTCCCGCGGCCCCTGGACCCGTCCATCGTGGCCGCCGAGACCGTCTATGGAGAGCCGTTCGCGTCCTCGGTCTGGCGGGACAACGTGTTCGCCACGCAGTTTCATCCCGAAAAGAGCCAGAAGGTGGGATTGCAACTGCTGAAGAATTTTGTCGCCCTGGCGCAGGCCGCGCCCTAGCAGGGCCGCCGCCCGCGCGAATCATTTTGCGGCATTTTGCGCTTTGAAGTTTCCGCTTTGCTCTTATAGTTGTCTCAATGCTCAATGAACCACTGCTGCAGTTGGACTTGCCCGGGGTGAAAAAGGTCAAGAGCGGCAAGGTCCGGGAGATTTTTGACCTGGGAGACCGGCTGCTCATCGTCGCGACCGACCGCATCTCGGCTTTTGACTGCGTCATGCCCAACGGCATACCGCGCAAAGGCGAGGTGCTCACGCAACTGTCCTTCTTTTGGTTCGATCTGGTCTCGCCCTTGGTGGCCAATCACCTCGCCGCCCGCGCCGGCGATCCGCTCCCGCCCGAATTGCGCCAGTTTGCCGAGGCCCTGGCCGGCCGCAGCATGGTGGTGAAAAAGGCCCAACCCCTGCCCATCGAGTGTGTGGTGCGCGGCTACCTCACCGGCTCGGGCTGGAAGGATTACCAGAAAACCGGATGCGTTTGCGGCATCAAACTGCCGACCGCCCTGCAAAATTCCTGCCAGCTTCCCGCGCCGGTTTTCACCCCGGCGACCAAGGCGCAAAGCGGTCATGACGAAAACATTCCCTTCGAGGAAGCGTGCCGGATTGTCGGGGCCGATGTGGCGGAAAAAGTGCGCGATCTCACCTTGAAAGTCTATTGTTTCGCCGCCGAATTCGCCTTGAAACGCGGCATCATCATCGCCGACACCAAGCTCGAATTTGGCCTGCACGATGGCAGTTTGATTCTGATTGACGAGGTCCTGACCCCGGACTCCTCGCGCTTCTGGCCCGCCGACCAGTACCAGCCGGGGCGCAGCCAGCCTAGTTTTGACAAGCAGTTTGTGCGCGATTACCTGGAAACTCTTTCCTGGAACAAACAGCCTCCCGCCCCCGCCCTCCCGCCGGAAGTGGTCGCCAAGACCACGGAGAAATACCTGGAAGCCTGCCAGCGCCTGACCGGCCGCGCCCTCTGAACGCCAAATTCCCCTTTGGCGCCCCGCCTCCATGCAATACCTGGTCGAAGATTTCCTGTCCTATTTGCGCCACGAGAAGGGCTGCTCGCCCCAAACCCAAAAAACTTACGCCGCGCTCCTCGGCAATTTCGTGGCCTGGGCCCGACGGCGCCCCTTGCAGGATTGGAAACAGGTGACCCTGCCCCATCTCATGGCTTTCATCGAGCATGAGCGGACGCGCGAATTGAAGGACGCGCCGCCCGGCGCCGGGAAGAAACTCAGTTCGGAAACCATTTACCTGCAAATCGCCGCCTTGCGCGCCTTCTACACCTTCGCCGAGGCGGAAAAACATCTGCCCCTGAACATCGCCGAAAACCTTTCCTTCCCGCGCCGCTGGCAGCGGCTGCCCAAATGGCTTTCCGACGCCGAAATCACGCGGCTGCTCAAACCGGAAACGACCGCCGACCCGCCCACGCTCTGCGACCAGGCGGCGCTGGAACTGGCCTACGCCTCCGGCTTGCGCCTGGCGGAATTGCGCGGCCTCCGCCTGGAGCAGCTTCACCTGGAAGCCGGCTTCGTCACCGTCATTGGCAAAGGCAACAAGGAACGCGTCGTGCCGCTGGGCCGCATGGCGGTGCAGGCCATCCAGCGTTATCTGGAGGCCGGCCGCCCCAAACTGGTCACGGCCAGATCGCCGGCCAATCTCTTCCTCACCCGGCGCGGCACTCCCTTCGCCGCCGTGACCCTCTGGCAGCGGATCAAGCGCCGCGCCGCGCGGGCGGGCCTCGGGCGGAACGTCACCCCTCACATGCTGCGCCACAGCTTTGCCACCCACCTCCTCGAACACGGCGCGGACCTGCGCGTCATCCAGGAACTCCTCGGCCACGCCAGCATCAGCACCACCGAAGTTTACACCCATCTGGACGGACAGCGTTTGCGCGAGGTCCACCGCCGTTTCCACCCGCGCCCCTGATTGCAGCCGGCCTATCGCATGGACATTTCCCGCGCCGCGGTGTTCACTACGGGCGATCTCAGCTTCCCGGCGGACCACGGCCGTCGGGGAAAGCGCCGAATTTGGAGATTTTGTAAAAGCCATGAGCAACAGAACCTTGCAAGGATTGACGCGGGCCATGATCGCCTGGGCCCTCGCCGCCGCACCCCTCCTCCAGGCCGATGACATGGCCTGGCCCAAAGGCGCTTCGCCCCAGGAAGTCGGCCGGCGCGTCGCCGAACATTTCGTCCTCACCCCGCACGGCAACGTCGGCCGGACCAATGCCGTAACTTCCATCATCTACCCGGAGACGTGCGCTTGGTACGGCGCCCTCACCTTCGCCCAATTAACCACCAACCACGACCTCACCCGCCGCCTGCTCCGCCGTTTCGAGCCGCTTTTCGGCGACGACGCCACGCTGGTTCCACGCCCGGTCAACGTGGACTCGACGGTTTTCGGATCCGTTCCGCTGGAGATTTTCATGCAGACCAAGGAGCAAAGGTATCTGGACATGGGCCAACGAATCGCCGACGCACAATGGACCACGCCGACGGGCGCCGCCCGGGCGCGGCTGTCGGACGAGGTCCTTGGGTGGGTCAATCGCGGCTTGAGCTGGCAATCCCGTTTCTGGATTGACGACATGTACATGATCTCCTTGGTCCAGGTCCAGGCCTTCCGCGCCACCGGCCAGCCGCCCTATCTGGACCACGCCGCGCTGGAAATGACGGCCTACCTTGACCAACTCCAACAAACCAACGGCTTGTTCTTCCACGCTCCCGACGTGCCTCTCTTTTGGGGACGCGGCAACGGATGGGTCGCCGCAGGCATGACCGAGTTGTTGCGGTCGCTGCCGGACAATCATCCCCGGCGCGCGCGCCTCCTGGCCAGCTACAAAAAAATGATGGCCTCCCTCCTCAAGTTCCAGGGCGAGGACGGCTTGTGGCGCCAGCTCATTGACCACCCGGAATCCTTCCCCGAAACTTCCGGCTCCGGCATGTTCGCCTTTGCCATGATCACCGGCGTCAAAAACGGCTGGCTGGACGAGCCGGCCTGCGGAGCGGCCGCCCGCCGGGCCTGGCTGGCCTTGGTGCAAAAAATCAACGATCAATCCGACATCAGCGACGTTTGTGAAGGCACCAGCAAGAGGAACGATCTGCAGCATTACCTGACCCGCCGACGCATCACCGGCGACCTCCACGGCCAGGCGCCCATCCTCTGGTGCGCCTCGGCCTGGCTGCGACCTTCCGCCGCGCCGCCAGCCCCGGTCTCGCGACCATGAATTCGCGGCCCGTTCCAATATACGGGCGCCAATCCATCAAAACCATCTCCAGCGTTCAACTCCTGGATCTCCCCGCCGGTCCGCTGGCCCCAGCCGTGCTGCATTGATCGCCACAACCCCTGCCCTTCCGGCCAGGCCCGGTCCGTCTCAGCCGGAGCGCTTTTCCGCCTTTCCAAATCGCCGGGCGAATGTTATCTTCCCCCGCTGTCGCGTAAGTGAGTTTTTAAATCGTTTGAATGCTGCCGCGCACATCTTGCGGTCGGAAGTATGCCGGGTACCGGTTGACAACCGAAGGTGTCACGGCCATGGGCGCTGGCTGTTTCTGGCGGCCTTTTCCCTTCTGGCCGCGGTCGGGCGGGCTGCCGATCCCGGCGTCAGCGCCGCTCCTTATTCTCCCTGGGTTGTTCCCCATACCTTCCAGCGGCTGACCCGGGCCGAAGACCTGAGTTCGGGCGCCGAATCCCGTCTGTTGTTGCGCGATGTCCAGGTCAACGCCAGGACACAGGAGACCTTTCAGCACGAGGCCCGCCAGTTGCTGAGCAGTGCGGGCGTGCAAGACGGCGCGCGTCTCTGGGTGGATTTTAATCCAGCCCGCCAATCCCTGGTCCTCCATTGGGTGCGAATCTGGCGCGGCCTTAATTCCTTCGACAAGCTGGACCTGGCCAACGTCAAGGTCATTGAGCCGGAACGCGCCCTGGACGAGTTTTTGTTCACCGGTGAAAAAACCGCCCTGCTCCTGCTCGACGATGTGCGTGTGAACGACATCGTTGACTTTGCCTTCACCGTTCGGGGGAACGATCCGGCCGGCGGCGCCAAGATGTCGGGCGCCGTGCCGGTCCGGGAGTACGAGCCGGCGGAGCATCTGGTCACCCGCCTCCTCTGGCCCGCTGGCCGGCATCTTTTCTTAAAGAACCACGGCACGGACACCAAGCCGTCCATGATCAGGAATAATGATTTGACGGAATTCATCTGGGATTACCGGCGCGTGCCGGGCCTCCAGCGGGAGGACTCCCTCCCGCCCTGGTACGACCCGCTTCCCTGGGTGCAATGGAGCGAGTATCAAAAATGGTCCGAGGTCAGCCAGTGGGAACTGACCATCTTCACCAACTCCACCCCCCTTTCCCCCGATTTGGCGCGCCAGATCAAGGAGTGGAAGCGTCTGCCCGCGGCGGAGGACCGGGTGCTGGCCGTCCTCCGGTTTGTCCAGGACGAAGTCCGCTACCAGGGAATCGAAACGGGCGCGGAAGCTTTCACCCCGGCCGATCCATCCCTGGTCTTTGCCCGCCGCTTTGGCGATTGCAAGGACAAGACCATGCTGTGCGTGACCATTCTCCGCGCGCTGGGCGTCGAAGCCTGTCCGGTTTTGGTCTCCACCACCCGGCGCAAAACCATCGAGGACTGGCAACCGACCGCAACCGTCTTCGATCATGCCATCGTCCAGGTGACGGTGGACAACGAGGTTTATTGGCTGGACCCGACGGCGGGTCTTGAGCGCGGCCGGCTGGCCGCGCGCTCCTGGCCCAATTACGGACGCGGCCTGGTGGTGGATCCCAAAACCGTCGGCCTCACGGTCATTCGGGAGTGCCCGGTCCAGCCGAGAACCACCGTGCTCGAATACGCCGTGGTGCGGATCCTGGGCCTGCCCACCGATCTGAAAGTCGTGACCATTGCCGACGGGGCCGATGCCGACGTCATGCGCCGACGGCTTGCCACCACGGAGAAATCCGAGATGGCCAACGAGAACTTGAATGCCTTCGCCGCGCTCTACCCCGGCATCACCCGCGCCGCCCCGCTGCAGTTCACCGACGACCAACAGGCCAACGAAGTGGTGGTCGCCGATTTTTACCAGGTCGCCAACATGTGGAGCCCCTTGCCAACGGGGCCGGGCTATTTGTGCCGTTTTTATTCCTACAATGTTGACCGCGCCGTGAAAAAGCCTCTCGTGTCCTTTCGCTCCATGCCCCTGGGTTTGCAGTATCCCAATCACCAGCTCTTTCGCGCCGAAATCACCCTGCCCCTCTCCGTCCCCGTTGAGCCGGGCACATGGGCCATCAACAATCCCGCTTTCCACTTCCACAAAACCGTGGCGCGTTCCGGCGGCAAAGTGCTCCTGGAACACCAATTCGACGCGCTCAAGGACGGGGTGCCGGTGGACGAATTGCCCGGCTATTTGTCCCAACTCGACCAGGTCTCCGACTTCCTCGGCTACGCCCTTTTTTCCTATTGAACCCCTCTCATTTGCCGATGAGGATCTGCCACGCCGACTTGAGCGAGTCGGGCAATCCCCAGATGTCCATCGCCGTAATCAGAAGGGCGCTCCCCCACCCTGCAATCATCAGAAACCAGCCGTTCTTCCACGCTCCCATGCGGGCGCGCGAACTGGTGAAATGCAGCAAGGGAAACATGGCAAAGGGCAGTTGCAGCGCCAGCACCACCTGGCTCAGGTTCACCAAATCCGTCACGCTGCTGTCCCCGCGCAATCCAATCACCAGGACCGCCGGGATGATGGCGAGTGTGCGCGTGATCAGCCGGCGCAACCACGGCCGGATTCTCCACCGCATAAAACCTTCCATCACCACCTGCCCCGCCAGCGTGCCCGTGATCGTGCTGCTCTGCCCGCTCGCCAGCAAGGCCACCACGAACAGCGTGCTCGCCACCGCCGTCCCCATCAACGGCGCCAGCGTGAGGGACGCGATGCGAATCCAGTCGCTGTCGGGGCTGAACGTGACGACTTGGCCGCCGGCCACGGTGACGCTGCTCTTTCCGTAGAAGACCATCGCCGCCAGCACCATGATGGCCGCGTTGACGAAGAAAGCGACCGTCAGCGCTGTCACCGAATCAATGGTATTAAAGCGAATGGCCGTGGCGATGGAGGCTTCCTGCTTCTGCAGCTTGCGGCTTTGCACCAGGGCCGAGTGCAAGTAGAGATTGTGCGGCATCACCGTCGCCCCGATGATGCCGATGGCCAGGTAAAGCATCCCGGCCTGCGCCAGCCCGGGCACGAACAAGGCGTGCCCCAGCTCCCGGAAACCGGGGTGCGTCTGAGGCAGAACGAAAATCTCGAGGTAATAGCAGATGCCGATCGTGGCGATCAGCGTCAGCACCACCGCCTCGATGGTGCGGATGCCAAAGCGTTGCAGCGCCAGCAGCAGCAGCACATCCAGCCCCGTAATGATGACCGCCCAAAACAGCGGAATATGGAACATGATGTTGATGGCGACCGCGCTGCCCAGCACCTCCGCCAGATCGCACGCCCCGATGGCCAGTTCGCAGAACAACCAGTTGGGCCACCGCGTCCAGCGCGGATACCAATCCCGGCAGCACTGCGCCAGGTCCTTGCCCGTCACCACCCCCAAACGGGCGGATATGACCTGCATGAAGATGGCCATCAGGCTGGCCAGGCCCACCACCCAGAGCAGCCCGAATTTGAATTGGGCGCCGCTTTGCAGATCGGTGCCCCAATTCCCCGGATCCATGTAGCCCACACTGATGAGCAACGCCGGCCCCACAAAGGCCCGCCAATTCTGCCAGAATCCGGCCTGGCGCGAAGGCACCTCCACCGTGCCATGCATCCCCTCCAGCGACAGATGGCCGGGCGCCGCGGCCAGGCCCTCCTCGCCCCGCGCCGGCCGCAAATTCATCGGCGGCAGCGTCTCCATTCAGCCTCCCCGCCTCCCGCCGGATGCCAACAGTCCGTTTTCACTCATGGCCCACTTCTAACCCACACAAACTGTTTACGCAAATAAAATGTATTTGCCTGAATAGATTTATGGAACCCTAATACTGCCCGGCGGGAAAGGCTCGCCATGCGCCGCCTGTTTTGCTATCAAGACTACCGTGAAACCAAAACAGAGCGCCGCGCCCGCCGCCCTGCGCGGGCGGTCCGAGTCCACGGAAGACCACCTGGAGCGCATCCAGGAATTGGTGGACCGCAAGGGCTACGCCCGCGTGACCGATATCGCCGACTCGCTCGGCCTGAGCAAATCCGCCGTCTCCAACATGGTCCGCCGCCTGGCGGCGCGGGGCTTTGTCAATTACGAAAAATACCGCGGCTTCACTCTCACGCCGCAGGGCCAGGCCGTCGCCAGCCACATCAAGGTGCGCCATCAAACCCTCACCGAAATGCTCGAACTCCTGGGCTTGAGTCCCGCCACCGTGCAGGAGGAGGTCGAGGCCATCGAACACCATCTCAAGCCGGAGACCCTGCACATCATCATCAAGCTGGTGCATTTTTGGCGCACTCATCCCGATCATCTCCAAGCCTTCCTCAAGCACAGCAAAACAAAGTAGCCCGGCCCGCGTTTGCCCCTGGGCGCATTTCAGGCTTTTGGAGGAGTCCCGCCGGAGAATCGGAGCCTCAAACTTTTGCGCATCTGAAATGAGAATTGGTTATTGAGATTTGTCATTTGCCATTAAAACCCCACCGGCCTGAGGCCACGGCAACTTTCCAACAAGTTCTGGCAGTTGGCCGCCCGGCAATCCAAGAGCAACCCAGCCCCGGACGGATGCCTTCCAATAACCAATCACAAGTTCTCAATGACCAATTCTCAATAGTATTGGAGTCCTTCCGGCGGCGGAGAAAAACGCCCAAGATGCGGGGCAGGGCCTCTTGCCTGCCGGTTCGCGCGGCATCCAGCCGCGCCAGAGAGCCTCGACCAGAACGAGATGCGCTCCACGCTCCCGCGCACGCGCAATCAGGCTTGGCAACCGCCGCGCCATGCGCTTAAATGGAGCCATGATTGGAAACTCGTGCCGCCTTCGCCGCGGCCTCATTTTGCTATGCCTGACTCTTGGAGGGGGCCTGCTCGGTGGGAATTGTTCCCGCGCGCAAGACCTCGTCCCCCTTAACATTAAACTGCCCTCCCCGGCTTTCATCGGCACGCCGTCCGAAAAAAAGCTGCCGGACAACGTCGAACCTCTGAGCAAGACACCCCGCCCGCCGTTCCTCGCGCCGGCCGGTGTGACCAATGTCGCTCTGCACAAGAAAGTCACCAGCAGCGCCACCAACACCACCCCGGACGAACTGGCCAAAGTAACCGACGGCGAAAAGGAAGCCACCGAGGAAAACGTCGTCCTGCTCACCCGGGGCAGCCAATGGGTGCAAATTGACCTGGAAAAACCGCAGGAAATTTACGCCATCGTCGTCTGGCACGCCCACAATGCGCAGAAGATTTATCATGGCGTGGTCGTGCAGATCGCCGACGGCAAAGATCTCGCCCCCGCCGACAACGTCCGCACGCTTTTCAATAATGACAGCGAAAACCTGGACGGGCAGGGCGTTGGCAAGGATCGGGAATACTTCGAGACCAACGAAGGCAAGCTCATTGACGCTCGCGGGGCCAAGGCCCGTTACGTCCGCCTCTACTCCAACGGGAGCACCGCCGCCCGCTACAACGAATGCACTGAGGTGGAGGTTTACGGTCGGCCGGCCCAATGACCAAAGGCCTCGCCTTGTGGATGTTGCTGGCGGCCCTGCTCGCCTTGGGCCTGCGCTCCGTGCAACTGGACAGCCGCCCGATGCACAACGACGAAGCCGTCAATGCCCTCAAATTCCGCGATTTCTGGAACGGCTCCCGCTACCAATACGACCCCAACGAATTCCACGGCCCCACCCTCGCCTACTCCACCCTCCTCTGGGAAAAACTGACCCTCGCCCGGGATTTCGCCCGCTTCACCGAAACCCGCCTGCGCTCTCTTCCAGTTCTTTTCGGCGTCGGCCTGGTTCTGCTGCTCTTCCTGGTGTCCGACGCCTTGGGCCGAAACGCCACCCTGGCGGCCGCTTTTCTCAGCGCGCTTTCGCCCATCATGGTCTATTACAGCCGCGATTACATCCACGAGACCCTCTTCGTCTTTTTCATCTTTCTCGCCCTGGCCGCCGGCTGGCGCTACAGCCAATCAGGAAAAATTGCCTGGATTCTGCTGGCTGGCGCCGCCTTCGGATTTAGCCAGGCGACCAAGGAAACCTTCGTCTTCAACATCGCCGCCATCATGGGCGCTTTGCTCCTCAACGAATGCCTTCCGCCTCCCGCCCCGGCGCCGTCTCCGAAGAAAAATCTTTTTTGCGCCGCGCACCTTCTGGCCGCGGGCTTGGCCTGGATGCTCGTGGCCGTGGTCCTTTTCACCTCCTTTTTCTCCAATCCATCCGGCCTCCGCGACGCCGCGCGCACCTATCTGATTTGGTTGCAGCGCGCCAAGGGAGCGTCGCCCCACGTTTACGGATGGAGCTTTTATTGGGAGCGCCTGCTCTTCTTCCACCGCGCCGGCGGGCCGGTTTGGAGTGAAGCCCTCATTCTCCTGCTGGCCGTGGGCGGGGGGATCGCCGCCTTTGCCCGCCGGGGGCTGCCCGGAGGCAACCGCGCTCTAGCGCGCTTTCTCGTCTTTTACACGGCCCTTCTCGCCGCCATTTACACCGTGCTCCCTTACAAAACGCCTTGGAGCGCCGCGGGCTTCTGGCACGGGGCCATTCTGCTGGCGGGAGTCGGGACGGCCGCGCTGGCGGACTGGCTGCCGGGGCGGCGGCAGAAAATCGCCGCGGGAATAGTATTGTTGACGGGTATGGCCCATCTGGCCGCGCAGGCCTGGCAGTCCTCCGTCAACGTCAACTTTTCGGCCAATCCGTCCAACCCCTGGGTTTATGCCCAAACTTCGCCCGACCTCCTCAATCTGGTGGACAAGGTGGAGGCGGTGGCCCGGGCCTCGCCCGACGGCCGCGGGATGCTGATCAGCGTCATCGCCCCCGGGGACGATTATTGGCCGTTGCCCTGGTATTTTCGCGCTTTCGGCCATGTCGGCTATTTCGACAAAGTCCCCGGTTACGCGAAATTCGCCCCGGAGGAAATCCCGGACGCGGCGGCCTTCCTGCGCAAGGTTCAGGCAAAATCCGATCCCGTTTCCCAATTTCTGCTGGAGGCCGGCGTGACGAACCATCTGGGCGCCGCCGCGGCGGCCGGGGGCGACACCAACCCATTCGAATCGTTGCTCGTCAGCAATCTCAATAGCATCATCACCGGGCCGTCCCTCTACGATTCCAATCGCTTTCAAGGTGTCCGCCTGCGGGCCGCGACCGATGAGCTGCGCCGTCAAAACCCGCGGGGCCAGGATTTGATCCGCCTGAACCGCCGGCTCCTGGAAGACGCCTACCCCGCGGAACTGGGCACCAACAACATGCCGGTCGAACCGTATCCGCCGATCTCAATCATCTCGGCCCAACTGGAACCCGACGTGGACCAGGACAAGGCGGGCATTATGACGCATTACTATGAATTGCGTCCGCGTCCCGGCGTATTTTTGGAGCTCTACGTTCAAAGCAACCTCTGGAACGCCTACCTGCAAAGCCGGGCAAAATGAAAGGGTCGCGCGGCAGCGATATTTCATTGCAGGCGCGCGGGCGGCGTCTCAAATAATGCTTGCTCCATGTCCACACAACGCCCCTCCTGGGCATCTTTCATCGCTGCCTTGAATTCGTCTGGAATCCAGGAATCGTAACTATTCAGGTAGGGACGCCTCGGCGAGGCGTCCAAGGCAGGACTGCCACCCCCGGACGCCTCGGCGAGGCGTCCCTACCTGAAACTACCTGAACAGTTACGGCCAGTGATTGGGGCCGGGTGTGAGGAGAGTCGGACTAACACCCGCAGGCCTTCATGCGATAAAATATGCCATTATGCGGGACTGACCCCTTTTACACGCAGGCCTTCATGCGATAAAACATGCGATGATGCGGGACCCCTTTTCTTCCGACCACGTTTGGAACTTGGAAGAAATCGAAAGTTTGATAAACTGACTTCCTATGAGAATTCAAGAATACACAACCGCAACCGGCAAATCATCCGGCGAATTGGACCGGAATGTGAAAACCCTTCTTAATGACGGGTTTGAACTGTA
>JBEKUQ010000004.1:0-15920 GCA_049514835.1 Verrucomicrobiota bacterium
GGCGGAAGCAACGGCACCGGCACGATCTTTAGACTCACGCCTGCGGGCGCGTTCACCAACTTGTATTCCTTCAGCCCGTCCGTGGCCGGCTCGGTCACCACCAACGGGGCCGTTCCCAATGCGCTGGTTGCGGGAAGCGACGGCGCCTTCTACGGCTCCACCCAGCAAGGCGGGCTGGACAATGCCGGCACATTTTTTAAATTCACCGAGGCAGGAAGCTTCACCCAGATTTATTCGTTCAACGGCAGAGCGCCCGGCCACAACCCGATCACCCCAAATTCCGCCTTGGTGCAGGGCGGCAACGGACATTTCTACGGGACAAGCGCGTTTGGAGGTTCGCAGGGGGGCGGCTCCATATTTGAAATCACGAACACGGGCGGCGCGACCGTGCTCCATTCATTCCCGCAACTCAATGCCGGGGCCAGCGCCGCCCTGACCCTGGGTGCGGACGGCATTTTCTATGGCACAACCGCGGCCAACGGATTGAACGGAGAGGGCACGCTCTTCAGAATTACGCCGGGGGGCGATTTTGGCGCCTACATCTTCAGCGCGTTGGACACTAATGCGGACAATGCGGGCGGCGCGAATCCATCCGCCGCCCTGACCGCCGACAGCGCCGGCAACTTATATGGCACATGCGCCGCCGGAGGAACGAGTGGTTCCGGCGTTATTTTCCAAGTTTACGGCCCTGACTTTATTCCGCCATTCTTCCTTGCCGTCGCCAACCCGCCCCCGGCTCTGACCAACACGCAGGTCGGCGCCTCGGTCACTCTGTCCAACTTGGCGCTGGGTTTTGCGCCATTGAGCTATCAATGGTTGAGAAATGGAACCAATCTAACGGATGGTGGCGACCTCTCCGGTTCGTTGACCAGTACCCTGGTCATCAACCCCGTTTTCCCTTCCGACGTGGGAAGCTACGCGCTCCGCATCAGCAACACTTGGGGCGCCTTGACCAGTTCGGTGAGGGTCTTGCACGTCAAGCCGCCCGGCATCGCCATCACGTCGCCGGCACCCAATGCGGCCATCACCGCGCCGCTGTTCGCCGGAACCGCGACCAACGCGCCATTATTCACCAACACCAATCCTGACGAGGGCCGGCTGACGAACGTAAGATTCTCCATCTCGAATCTCTTCAACGGATCCAACATCACCGGTTTGGCCCCCCTCACTTCGGGCGCCGGCGGGGCCTCCAATTGGTCGTTTGCGGCGACTCCGTTCCCCGGCACCAATGTCCTGTCTGTACAAAGCGTGGATGTATCGGGAAACACCTCGCCGGCGGCTTCCGAAACTTTCTTCTACGAAGTGCCGGCGCGATTGACCGTCCTTGCAGCCGGAAGCGGAACCGGCGGCTTCACCTTCCCCAACGGCGCGATGCTGAATCTGGGCGAAGGCTATTCCATCACCGCCAACCCCAGTTCCTCGATATTCAGCAATTGGGTCAGCGGCGGGGTCATAAGCTACAGCCCAACCCTGCCATTTATCATGGAGTCGAACCTGGTATTGACAGCCGATTTTTTGGCGGGGCAGTCTCCCGCCGTGTTCATAGCTTCGCCGACGGCCAACGCGCGCACCAATGCGCCGGTCTTCAAAGGGACGGCGAGCTGTTCGCCGCTGTTGCCTGGAGTCAATCCCAACAATGTCCGGCTGACCAATGTGGTGTATTGGCTGACCAACGCCGCCACCGGTTCGGTCGCCACCGGAGTGGCGGCGCTGACCCGGGGCGCCACGGTTTCCAACTGGACCATCCCGGTGACACCCTTGCCGGGCACGAACATTCTGGCGGTGCGAAGCGAGGATATTTCGGGCGGCGTCTCACCCATCGTGTCGCAGACCTTCTTTTACATGGTGCCGTCTCTATTTACCCTCCTCAAGGCCGGGACCGGAAACGGCGCCTTCACGGCCACTGCTGCGGTAGCCGGCGACACCCTCCCCACGAACGGCGCCATGCTCAACCTGGGCGAGCATTACACGATCACGGCGAAATCGGACCCGTTTTCTACTTTCAGCAAATGGGCCGGCAGCACCGGCAACAACTCGGCCCCAACTCTGTCGTTCGTGATGCAGCCAGGCTTGGCATTGACGGCGGTTTTTAGCGCGGTACCGCCCGTCGTGGCCATTACCTCGCCGACGGCGAATCTGCGCACCGCCGCGCCCGTGCTTGGCGGCACCGCCTCCGGCCACCTCCGCCTCACCAATGTCAGCTACTCGCTGGCCAACAGTTTCACCGGTTCGGTCTCCAATGGTTCCGCCGCGCTGACCGCGGGCGTCGGCACGGTGTCCAACTGGACCATCGCCGTCGTCCCCTGGCCTGGCACCAACACCCTGAGTGTGCAATGCGTGGATGCCGCGGGCAATGCTTCCGCCGCGGCTTCCCGGACCTTCTTTTACAAAGTGCCCGCCAAGCTGCGGGTCCTCCAGGCCGGGACTGGAAACGGGACCTTCAAAGGCGCAGCCTCCATCCCGGGCGACATCCTCCCGACCAACGGCGCGATGCTCAACCTCGGCGAGGGCTACGCGATCACCGCCGCGTCCGGCGCGTCTTCTCTGTTCAGCAACTGGGTCAGCGCCGCCGGTGTCACGGTCACGCCGGTCCTGTCGTTCATCATGCAATCAAACTTGGTATTGACAGCTAACTTCGTCTCCAATTTCTTTTCCGCCGCGGCCGGGACCTACAACGGGCTGTTCTTTCCGGCCGGCGGGGTTGCCGAGGAAACCTCCGGGATGCTCTACAACCTGGTTTTGTTGAATTCAGGCGCTTGCAGCGGCAGCCTGTTGACCGCGGGAAAAGCTTACCCCTTCGCCACCAACTTCGATGTTTCCGGCCACGCCACCTTTACGGTGGGCCGATTGCAGGTTGACCTTGCCCTGGACAGCTCGATCCCGCAGATTTCCGGGACGGTTTCCAGCCCCCAATGGACAGCCAATCTGACGGCCGATTTGGCTTCCAACACCCTCCCGTCGGCCGAGTACACCATGCTTTTTTCGCGGTCGGCCAACGTCTCGGCGATATCGCCGCCGGGCGATGGCTACGCCCTGGTGACCAATTTTGCGGGGATGGTCACTCTGAGCGGCGCGCTGGCCGACGGGACCAGCTATAGCCAGAGGGTCCCAGTATCGAAGGCGGGCGACCTTCCCGTTTACGCCAGCCTCTACACCAATGGCGCGAACACCAACGCCGGCCTGCTGCTGGGCTGGATTAACCTCACCCACCTCCAAGCCGCCGCGCCCGCCCCCGCCCTGGCATGGATCAAAAAGCCGTCCCCCTCCTCTTCGCGCTATACCAACGGCTTTACCAACATCCTGTCCGTGCAAGGCGCGCCCTGGACCAACCCGCCGGGCAAGATCTCCGCCATTTCATTAACCAACGGACAGTTGGTCATCTCCAGCACCGGCCTGCTCCTGGCCTTCAGCAACATTGTCGTGAGCAATAACACACTGACAAACTTGGGCGTCCTGCCGACAAACTCCGTGACCGGCTTCATCAATCCAAAGACCGGACTTTTGAATCTCAGCTTCGCCTCCGGGAACGGCAGTGCCAGCAACAGCGCCTTTGGAGCGATCCTCCAGAACACGACCAACGCCGGAGGTTTTTTCCTCACCCCCACCGGGGCCGGTTTCCTCAAGTTGCAGCCGTAACGAAAAAGGAATCTTGACTCCCGTCGCCAGGCAACCAGCCTAATCGCCATGAGCGATTTGCTTTGGTTCGTGGCCCATGCACGGCCGCGTTGCGAAAAGAAGCTGGCGGATTTCTGCGGGCAAAACGGTTTGTCCGCAACCGTTCCCTGCTACAGCCTGGCGCACAAGTATCGCGGCAAGACGGTCGTGTTCCGAAAACCGCTTTTCCCCGGCTACGTTTTTCTTCGCATTCAGAATGAGGACCGCCGCAAAGTTCGCCAGAGCGACTTCGTGGCCAATTTGCTGGAAGTGTTTGATCAGGAAACGCTTGCCCGTCAATTGGAGGATATTCTGCAGGCCCTGGAAACCGATTTGGATATTCGGCTGGCTCCAACGATCGGGGCGGGCATGCGCGTGAAGATCAAATTTGGCCCCTTGCGCGGCCTGGAAGGCTGGGTGGAGGCCCGCTACGGCATGAACGTGGTGTTGCTGAGGCTAGACTTCATTGGCCAGGCGGCCGCCGTCAAAATGGAGGCGACGGACCTCGAACCGATCTGAGAGCATGGCTCGGCGCGCTCGGATGAGATCAAGGAAGCCAACGAGGCGCTGGCCACGCGCATCGTGGATGCGCTGAAGGGAGATGCAACACCTGTCCGGAGAGCGGATGAACTCAGGGCAGGCTTAGGAAAAGAACCGCCGCGTGGTCACCTCACTTAACCACGCGGCGGCCATGCATGTCCAGTGCCAGCCCAACCCACTTCGCGCAAATTACTGGGTTGGCGGGGGGTTCGACAGCCGGAAGAATGCGCTTGGCGAAGGCGTGCCGCCCGGTGTCCCGTCCACGGTCGGCAGGCATGCACTGGGATATAAAACCCATACCTTCGACGTGCCCATCCTTACCGGGGTCAGTGTGATCGTTACACCGCTGTAGTAACCTGGCGTGTACCAGGGTATGCTCGCATTTCTTAAACTCGGTACTGTTCCCAGTCCGTATCCGGCATCGGGAACCGTCCAATTTACCCAAAGAGGCGTGTTGGTCGAGACTTGATAGACGCTGTTGGCGTCGAGGGAAAAGGCCGCCGTCCACTGGGTGGTGTCAAAGGTGGCATTCGTGGTGAAGTCAGAATACTCGTTTAATCCGGAAACATTCGTAATGACAATTTTACTGATGTCTATGTACTGACCGAAACCTGTAGTGGCATTTGGGGCTGTGCCAAACATGATATCCAATGGATTCACGAATTGAGCGGTCATATTCGTATCCAAGACGAAGTTCGTCCTGCTGCCATCCGGCGCGGTCACCGTGCCATTCGTGTCGTTGGTGAAGGTCAATGTCCAGGTGCCGCGGCCGTTGGTGCTGGTGGTGGTCATGCTGAACGCATTATTCACCTCGTTGCCCGTAGGCGCGTTGGTTTTCCAATTAGCCGCAGTGGTAAACCCGGCAGGATTGGCCGTAATTGACCAGACAAAAGCATTTGTGCCATAATAGACGATATATGGATTGACCGGCCCGCCATTCTGAAGGAATTGTACGTAGAGCGTATAACCGGGCACGGTATCGAAGTCCTGAATGTCGATCGAATAGCTGACCGGTTTGCTTGGGGTCGCAACGCCAACCCAAGACTGGTTTTCGTCCACGGTTCCAAACCCTTCCTGATTGTAGGTCTGGACGGCGTTCTGGCCAAAGACTCGCAACCCCGGTTTGGCCGGCAGAATGGTCATGGTCGGAGGAGGCGGCGGCGGGGCATTTGTAATCATCGTTAATGCAAGATTCGCGATGTCAATCTCTTCGATACCAAAGTAGGTGTAATTAGGCACGTATATGCCAATTTGAAAAGAAAAATTGGTGTCGGTCGGAGTATACGTGCTCGACCCGCCCACTTTTGAGAAACCGGTGAGAGGAATCGCAAAATGTTTGTATCCCGTCCCGGCGGGCGGGAAACCACTGGCAGGAAAATTGCTATATGCATTCTCTCTATAATATATACCACCAAAGTTTCCGACGG
This sequence comes from Verrucomicrobiota bacterium, assembly GCA_049514835.1. Lineage (GTDB taxonomy): Bacteria > Verrucomicrobiota > Verrucomicrobiia > Limisphaerales > Palsa-1400 > JBEKOF01. Next base: position 5,622 of record JBEKUQ010000004.1, read on the forward strand.
CGCCGACCGTGATACCTTCATATCCTCCCAAGGTACCGAAATCAACGCCCACGACTGCCAGGTCGAACACGAGGCTGTAATCTGAGAGCGACGCGTTGGTGTTGCCGGTGGCTGTCAGCCAGGCCGTTCTCCACCCCAAGTTCATGCCGCCACTGACGAATCCAGTGCTGGTGTCGAATGTGAATGCACAATTCTGCGTGTTTGTCCCCTCTGGATTATCAAAGGTGATCATTACTTGCGGGTTGCCAACAGTCCCATTAAAGTTCCACGCCACCCCGCCGTACGAGCCTAGTGGATCGGCATCGAAGTTATCCCCCGCGATGACGAGTTGCGCGTGCGCTGCGGTCGTCAAGACGCTGATTGCCGCGATCAATAATGAAGTTTGGATTAGTTTTCTCATAGGATTTGTCTTTCTGCTGTTGGTGATATATTCTGCACGAGGTGCAACTTTGGCATAATGTTCAATGTGACTCATAATAGGCATCTTCCGCATCATTGGTCTATGAGTAGCAATACTCATATGGCGATGGCGGCACGGAGGGAGCATGCAGGATTGGGCGCGGAAGCTGGTCCGGCGGGAAAGGGGGACAACGCATGGGACGAAACGGGTTCTTTTCCTGAAATGTGGCTTTTTTAGCGAGTGGAAGAACGGCAAAAGTGGGAGGGTAGGAGGTTCGCGTTGGTGTCGGTGAATTGCCACAAGCCGTCGGAATCGCTCAAATTGGTGGAAATGTTCTGCCAAGTGGCAGTCGTGACTGCCGAGATGGTGCGGTTGGTCTGAAAGCGCAAGCTGCTCTCATCAAAGGTGACCAGCAAGGAAATGTCGTTCGTATGCGGATTGTTGGTGCTCCTGGTATCCGCGCCGGTGTTGCAAACGAGATAAATCACATTGGAAATGTTGATCCCGGCGAGGACGGGAAACAAGGATCAGAACCCCAGGACCGGCCTCTGCATGGCACACAGATTGGGCGCTCGCCTCCGCGCGCGGTTGATGATCAGAAGCGGGTGTTTGAGGAGGAGGCTTTCCGCAGCGACCGCTTTGGCCCCGGCCGGACCAAGCAGCGTGGCCAAGTTGGTCATCAAATGCGCGAGCAGCGCCAGTAAATCTGTCATCACGGGAGAACCCTACGCATGGTTTTCCCCAGCGAAAAGACCGCCCGGCTCCGAAGGCGAAAACCAGTAATTCGCCAACGACAGGCGCCGTCAAAGGCGATAGACGGGTTGGCTGCCGGAGCCGGCGGATCAATCAAAGCAATGATCTCCGGCTTCGGCTTTTCCTGCGGATGGGCAGCGCAGGCGAACCACATGATGGCACGGATCAGAAGCGGGGAGTAGCGAGGCATCATAGATACTTTTGTAGCCGCCTTTTTAGCGGTTGGCGATCAAGGTGAGCTTCAATGCCCAGTCGTTTTGCGCCGGACTGGCGCCATCAGGGTACGGAGGCAGGGCGATCCGGCCGGATGCATCCGCAGTGGCGGGCTGGATGGCGGCGTCGCTCCACCGTCCGGTGCGCGGGTCGAACCAGCGGGCCTGGTAGTGGCCGCCCGGCCGGGCGGTGGAAAGGGCTGCCTGCGGGCATTCTTTTTCCAGGTAGAGGAGAAACAAATCCCGCTGGGGCGTGGCTGCGGCGTAGGCCCAGCCGACCATCCCCTTGGCGTTGCCGGATTGATTGGGCGATATTGATTCGGCGCAGGGCACGAGTTCCTGGTAGCGCGGTCCTTCGGAGAGCATAAAGGTCTTCAGATGGCGCAGTTGGCCGGCGGAAGGCCACTGAAAGACCTTCCACATTGGGTACTTGGAAGCTTCCTCCACTTCCCCGCTCCAGATGCCGCCGCTCCAACCACCAGCGCCGTAGATGTGCCCGCCAAACCCGCCGGATAGCACACTGCCATACATGGCCGAGCGGCAGTAGAGCGCCGCCATCTCGGTGCCTCCTTCCGCGTTCTCCATGCCATCGTAATATGGTTCGCCGTTGATGGCGGGGACGGGCGGGGTGGTCTTGAAGATCTCGGTCAGCAAGGCATAGCTGTCGTGCGTGCGGCGGTTGCCAATCTGGTGGAAGCCCAGCCAGCGGGCCTGCTTGACATGGCCCCAATTCTTCAAGGAAGAGCCGTCGGGGTTCGTGCCCGCAAGTGTCCCAAAAGGAGGAGGGCCATAATCATCTATAACCTGGTTGGCAGCCTCGTTCCAATCCGCGGCCGGGATCGTTCCGCCGGAGGAGTCAAAGTGAATGGGGCTGAAGAGGCAAATGTTGGCCTGGTAGCGAGACCAGACGTATTGGATGTAGCGGGAATAGGAGTCCGGCCACGGGTAATACTTCTTCCACGCCTGTCCGATGTCGCGACGCGCCACCTCAATGAATGGCACGAAACCCTGGGAGTTGAGGTAGTCAATCTTCTTGTCCATCGCCTGGAAATAAGCGGGGTTGATGCGCTGGAGATCGGGGAAATACTGTTCGTAGCCGGGAACTTTGCCCGGGAAAAGGAAGGCCCGATTGCCCGCTTCATCGGTCATGGTCTTGGCGCTGGCGGTGCCGGCCTGGCCCCAGGCGGAGCGGAGCAGGGTGCCGTCGGCCATCTGCAAATTGGCGGGCTGGTCGTCATTGGCCCAATTGGGGAGAGCGGCGAGGATGGCGACGCAGTTGAACTGTTGCGAACGGCGCAAGGCGACGAATTCCTTGAAGCCGGCGGCAGGACCAAGGGGCCGAAGTGTGTCCTCATCGCGCCAGCGGAATCGGAAGGTGGGGGTGGCCCACCAAGTGTCGCCCAGCAGGAAGTAGGGCGTGCCATCGGCGTGCTGGAAGGCCCGGCCATTGGCCGAGGGACCAATCATGCCTCGGCGGCAAAGATTGGCCTCCTTTTCGCCTTCAGTCCATGCCACCGCAGTGAACGAGCCGGTCAGGCCATCCAGCTCGGGATCGGCTGGCTTGGATCCGCTTTTCCAGCTCCAATTCCCCGGTGCGGTCGCCATGACGCGCACGCGAAAGTTGTCCTGCCCGTCCCAGAATCCATAGCATCGCTTGTCGAAGCCGGGGCCTTTGAGGTCAACCCACACCAGCACATCGGTGTACGGATTGGCATGGGCGGTTTGAGCGCGCAAGGGGATTTCAACTTTCTCCCAAACATGGGTGGGTTGGGTCGCGTCACTCAGAGCTTTGCCAAGGTAGGTCTTAATGATCTTGTACCTGGCCGGATCAAGATCCAATCCAAGCCCTGGAGCCGCCGGCATGACCAGGGTATTGCTCGTCCAAGCAAGGCCGCCATCGGTGAAATACATCATTTCAGACGACCTCGGACCCTTGTTATCTTCCAGTTTTCCGATGACCGATAGAGGTTGCGATGCCAGAATATGCGCGGCAGCCAGATATTCATGACCGTGCGGGAAGACCAGGACATTGGGGTAGGATTGCTGAATCATCTTGCAGATCTCGACCAGCTCAGAAATGCCGCCGCCCCATTCAGGATCAACCTGCACAATATCAAGCAGACGCCGGTCCAAGTAAGGTTTGAGGTTCCAGCGGGTGTACAAATGTTCTCCAGCGGAAATCTTCACGTTCGGAGCGGCCTTCCTTATAGCCGCGAAACCCTCGATATCATCCGGCCCCACTGGTTCCTCGACCCATTTGGGACGATACTGCTCGAATCCCTTCACCATCTCGCAGGCCCATTCCAGTCGCTCCGGGCGCGTGGCCGGCGAAGCATCCACCTCATCATTGAGCCTGCTCAAATCAAATGAAATCTCCGCGTCCGCGGGCAAGCCATTGCGCATGGCGGCGGCTATGTCAAGATTAGCTTGGAGACCCGCCGCCCCATCGGAAGGCCGTTTGGGCGGGAAAGTCTTGATTTGGTGAAACGTCGCGTAGGCATTAGTGGCGGCGACGAGGGCGGCGGCGGGAGTGTTGGCCCAGAAGCTGGCGTAGATCGGGACTGAATTGCGGGTGCCGCCCAGCAGCTTGTAGACAGGCTGATTCATCACCTTGCCGCGCAGGTCCCACAAGGCAATATCCACAGCGCTAAAAGCATTGATGACCGCGCCGGTGGGCGTTTGCCGCGCCGTTCGATGAGCGCCCCAGGTGGCGCCTCCGGTCAACGGATCTTTCCCCTCCAGATACGAGCTAAGAGGATTGGCAGGGTAAATAGCGTTCCAAAGGCTGGCAAAGTTGAGGTTTGTATCGGTGACGTCATGATTCTTCAGTTTATCCTGTAAAATATCCAGGCGAGCCACCAACTGTTCGGATTGAACATCGGTCATGGAGCCGGCATGTCCCTTCATGCCATTGCTGGCCGCGATCTCCACAAAGGTTTGAACATTACCGCCCCTCTGGTCGCCGATAACCATAACACTAACCTGGCTGATAGTGACGCCCGATGGTTGGGCCACCGCCAAGCCAGGATGATAACCAAGTCCAATCAGTGCCAAACAAGCTATCAGTCGCTTTGCTGCTGCTAGTAATGCGTCAGTGACGGTAGGGAGAGACTCCGTCGAGCCGTGACTTGTTCCTGAGAAATCGAGTTTCGGCTCGCTGGAGTCTCGCCCTGCCACCCATGATTGACGCTTTGCTGCTCTTATCACATGTATCTTCCCTTTGGTTCACGGCCTGAAGTTGACCGCGCCTTTGTAGGCTCCTTCACCATCGCCGTTAAGGGTGTGTGGACGCCAGCTTCGCACAATGCCGATGTCGGCCTGCGCTTTGGGAGTGAGTTTGACGAGGTCCACCACTTGGCTCAGGCGTCCGAGGCGTTGTGGTTGATACTGGCTGGCGGCAACGGCAGCATATTTCTTCCAGTGATCCAGGGCCGCTTCGAGGTGCGCAACCGCTGCGGCCTGCGTCTCGGTTCTGCCGTCCTGGTCGAACAAGGCCAAATCGCACGCGCCGAGAATCTTCTCGGCGTAGTAGTTGCCCAGGTGCGCCATCGCCTCGCAATCGCCCAAAGTGAGGCGCAGCTCTTTGTTGGCACCCTGCGCCGGGCGCATTTCGGCAACCAGGGCCAATGCTTTGGCGGCGTTGTCCTTGAGGTTCCCGGCCGCTTGCAAGGGAGTAATGCCGTCCATCGCGGCATTCTTGGCGAGGCGGGCGCGCCACTGCCGGATATTCAGGATGCCGCTGCCCGGCATGGCTGTATCCATGGCAAAATCCCGCACGGTGAAGAAGCCGCTGGCCTGCAAGCACGCTTCGGGGAACCATTGGAAGTCAAGATCATGCCAGAAAAACCGGGTGGTCTGGGGGATAATTCTGGAAGCGCAGGCTGAGGCCAGGGAAAGCTTGGCCGCAGGAACCTGGGGGAAGCGCGCGGCCAGCGTGTTCTCGAAAAGGGCGTTGGGCAGTTGCGGCTCGTAGCTCAGCCGACCCCATAACATGAAACTGTACCATTGCTTCTGCATCACGAGTTGACGCGGCGACTCAGGCTCGCGATCCGTGAATTCGCGGCCCCAACAATAGCCGTCCGGTCCCATGTAGAAGCCCGCCAGCCGGTCCGGTCCGGGCATGTTGCTCACATACTCGCGCGCAAAATCTGGATCGCCCCAGCGGTAGGTGAAAATGTCATCGTTGCGCACGGTCAGCCAGGTGCGCATGGCCGGGGTCATACCTGTCAATAACGGGTTGATGAAGGTGGGCTTGGCCAGCGAATACATGTGCGCCACTGAATACTTGAAACTGAAATCAAACGGACCGGGGTAATCCTTGAACGCGGCCAATATCTTGTTTTGGCCCGTTTCATGGAACCGGTGAATCAGGCGAAACTGGCGGCCGGGTTGATCCTTGAGCGCGTCGCGGATGCCTTCGCCGTATGTTTGCCAGAGCCAGGCTTCGTGATCGAACGAACCCTGGCTGCTGAGCATGTGTTCTCCGGCGGTGATGCCGAGGCCGGCGAGCAGGGGGTAGGTGCGCACCGTCTCCCGCACGCTGGCCCGGAAGTAGGGGATGGTGTTCGTGTTGTTGCCGTCTTCGGTCAGGCCGTATTTGCCTTCGGTTCCCCAGACGAAGATGTTCCAGGTGAACAAGTAGATGTCCACCCCGCGGTCATTGGCGTATTGCATGACCTCCCGCCAGAACTTGATCTTGTCATCCATGGTCATCTTCTTGACAATTTTGACGTTCCCCAGATGAAACGGTTTGGCCATATCGCGGCTGTCCATGTTGAAGTCGTAATCAATCCTGCCGTCTTGCTGGCCCCACACATCGTTCAACGCCACGTCGGGGTATTCAGGCACCTTCACCATGGAGGGAAAAGGGTGCAGGCTCCAGAGGGAAAGGACGTTGAAACGGTTCCGGGCCATTTCGTCGAAGTAATCGTGCCAGAACTGCAGATTCCACATCTCCGGGATGTTCAATTGGGCCGAGTCGCTGTTGTTGTCCCAGTAGGCCGGCGAGCGGCGGTCCATCGTGATGTTGAACTTGATCCCGCGCTGGGCAACCCAGGGAGTGTGATCGCTGTCTGGGAGCGCGGTCAAAGTGCCGAGGCGAATGGCTTCCGCCAAGTCGAGTCCGCCATACATGGCGCCGGCGGCATCGGCCCCTAATACCACATAGTTGGTTTGGCCGGCGGACACTTTCCGGCGCAAGGCATAGGACTGCGAGGCGCCAGACTTGACAGGCGCCAGGCCAAGCTTGCCGGCAATGCGCCTGGCTTCCTCCGTGGAGGAGGCAAGAAGGATGCTTGTGCCGGCGGCCGGAGCGGCGGTTTCGAGGTTTCTCAGGATGGCCGAATCACCCTTGGCCTCCAGCGCCTCGGAAATATCGCGGGCGGCGAATTCTACTGGAGGAAAGGTGTGGTTGTAAAACAAGGAGACTTCGGTTTTGGCTGAGGCGACCAATGAAGCCATGATTCCAAAAGTGAGACAGAGCGAGGTCTTCCCATTGCAGGTTCTCGTGGTGCGGTTTCGCGTTTTCATATTGACGATCCATCTCTATTCCGTGGCGCGCTTCCCCACATGTAAAACAACCGGCGCGGCGGGCCAATCGGCGGGCGGCTGAAGCTGCGCGGAGCCAGCGGCCAGCGTTCCGGCCTCCTGCCATTTTCCGGTGAAGGGCTGAAACCAGCGGGCGGGCAGGGGAGAGGGGAGGCCATCCAACCTGAGGCTGAACGGCTCTGCGCGGTTCAAGAAGACGACGTATTCGCGACCGGGGTCGGCCAGACAGTAACCCGCGCTGACCAATGCGTCGGACGGTTCCATCCGCCAATAAGCGGTGCCTTCAAAAAATTCGCGCAGATGGCGAAAGTAGGCATAGCCCGGCGGCGTATCGTCGGGACGGATGACGTCCCAAGCGGTGTAGGTGTAATAATAGGCGCCGTAGCCCCCGGCTATATAGACTTCCCAAGCCCGGCGGCAAACTTCCTCGGGGGCCTGCGCTATATTATAGGTCTTGTCATTCAATCCCCCCGGTCCGTGCTCGTAGCCGAACTCGACGTTCAAGACGGGCCAGGCCTGCTGGCGGCGGTGCTCGATCAGCGCGGCGTGCCAGTTGGTGTGAACCTGGTCGCTGCGAAAGTCCAACACCTGGTTGTAGGCGCCGCGGTCGAAAGCATTGAGGTCGGTATGGGTCGTGATCGGCCGCCGGTAGGGATCATTCTCGCGAATGAATTGGATGCGCCCCAGCTTGTAGGCAGTGTCCTTTTCATTGTTCGATTCCTTGGAGAAATCCCAGTGGACATTCGGGTAGGCGGCGTAGCGGGCGATGATCCAGCGAAAATACTGGTCGTCTTCCCGGCTGCGCAGCGCCGGCCACTTCACCCCTGTGTTATACACCTTGATCATGATATGGGCCATGATGCCCCGCTCATTCATCGCCGCGATGACTTGGTCGTAATGCTGCCAGTAAGGAAGGTTGAAGCGGCTGTGGTCCGGGGCGGCGTTGTCGCCCGCCCAGGGGTAAAGCGGCGGCGGCCCAAAGTCATCCGCGCCCGTGTTGCCTTTGCGCCAGGTAGTGTCGTAGGCGAAGGCGTTGAGGAGAATGTAGTTGAAGCCGGACGCGGCCAGCTTGTCGAGAAACCGGTTTACGGTTCCCAAGGCGGGATCTTCCATGTCCAAAGCCCACAACCAATCGCATTCATAGCCCATGAGGAAGAACCGGGAGCCATCTTCAAAAATGAAATGATGCGGATGTTGCGGGTCAACGCGCAGGCCCCCGTGGACCTTGAGCGACGTATTCTGGCCGCACCGGAAGGAGGCGCGCTGCTGGTCCAAGCCCGGCAGGTCCGCATGGGTGAGGAGCGACCATTCGCCTTCGGCGGTTGGGGAGACACGAGCCTTCCAGGTTCCGCCGCCATCGTAAAAGCCAGGGACGATCAGCTTGAGTCCGCCCGGGCCGCTGGCTTCGACGGAGAAGGCCGCCTGAAATGGGTTTTGCGGCATGCGGTCGCTGTGGAACTCGAAGTCGTGGGGCTGCCAGCGGGGAACGAGCGTGGCAGCAGGATCGGCGGTGGCCGCCACCGCGGCCGTGGCCATCATGCTCAATGCGCAAACAAACAAGGAACGCCAAATCATGCCTTCGGATTTGCAGTCATTGGAAGACCAAGCCGCCCTCATGTCAATCTTTTCAGAATCACCCTCTTTCGCTGAAGCTGGAAATTCGACCTCACAATTCCTCTTGCGTCAGCCACGACCGCCGCTCCCGCGCTCAATCAGGGCCATCAATTCCCAATTTCCGGCCGCTTCTCCCGCTGCTGCGCGCGCTGCCAAGCAGAATCGCCAGGTGGAAAAATGCAGAGGAGTGCGCACACAACTGCCATGAGGGTGCCGACCACCTCAGGAATGTTCATCGCGTCCGATTGACTTCACCGCAAAAAAGCGCTCGTGCGAATCGGACAACGAGTTCGTGCGACCTGCTATTCAACCACTGAAACCACCGTGTCGGCATTGTGACTTGTCCGGTCCAGACCGGTGATATGCACGGAGCCATCGGCATTTTGAATGTAGTCCAGGGTCCGACCGGTGAATACGTCGAAGCAGCCGGCAACCTTTTCCTTGATTGGCGGAGTGGTGAATTCAAGGCCGGCATAGCCGGGCAAAAGGTGGATGAAATACTTGCCAGGCTTGGACGTGAAACCGTATTGCCCATCCACCGGGTTCCATGGACCGCCGCGCGTGCCGTAGATGCTGTCGCCCACTTTCGCCAGCCACGAGCCGAAATGTCGCAGCAACGCTGTGTGCGTCTCCGGAATTTTTCCGTGGCGGTCCGGCCCGACGTTGAGCAGGATGTTGCCATTGCGCACGACCGCATCCACAAGGTATCGCGTCAGTTTTTCCTCCGACATCAATCGCTGCTGGGTGTTATAACCCCAGGTAACTTGGTTGAGGTTCAAGCATTTTTCCCAATAATTCGTGCGCACCGGGCCTTTAATGGTCGCGTCGCCTTCTTCCGGGAGCAAATCTCCCAACCAGCCGGCGCGGTTGTTGGCGATGGCCGCCGGCGAATATTTCCGCACGATGCCCATCAGGCCAAGCGGGCGGCCGGTTTCGTCCGTGTCACTGTTTTCATCTGCTACCGGCCAGGCGTTGGCGGGGTCCCGGTATTTTCCAGGCTCCCAGAAAAACGCCCCATCGCGGTCCGAACCTTGTTGCGCCAGCCAGCCGCCGTCCCAAAATACATAATCGAACGGCCCGTAGTTCTTGGACAGCGTGCGCACTTGCTCATAGACCTCATTTTTCATCATCGTCGCGTTGTCTTTGTGCCACGCCGCCGTGGTGTGACCCCATTTGTTTTTCGCGCAATTCGTGCCCGTCACATCGAAATAGCCGGGATAGCGCCAATTGATCGGCGAATAATACATTCCCACGCGCAACCCCGCCGCGCGACAGGCCCGGACGTATTCCCCAAAAAGATCGCGATGGAGCGTCTGCACGCTCGTGAAGGCGTTGGTAAACTTGCTGTCGAACAGCGCGAAACCGTCGTGATGCCGCGCCGTGAGCACCATATATTTCATGCCCGCGGCTTTCGCTAGTTGCGCCCATGCGGCAGGATCAAAATCGTTCGCATCAAAGAAAACGCCGTCACCCTGGTCAGTAGCATACTTGCGGTAATCGTCCGGCGGCACCGCTTGATTTTCCATAAACCACTCGCCCTTGGCCGGCACTGCGTAAAGTCCCCAGTGGATGAACATGCCAAATTTTGCTTCGAGAAACCATTGCATCGCCCCGTCGTCTTGCTGGCGAATGCCCATGTCCGTTTGCGGCTCGCCCGCGATGACGATCAGCGCGTTGAAAGTAATGAGAAGAAAAACCTGAATATATCTCATTTGATATTTCCTGTTTGGATTTCCGCCCCCGGCCAGCATGGGGTTTTGCGTGATTTTCTTC
>JBEKUQ010000005.1:0-15601 GCA_049514835.1 Verrucomicrobiota bacterium
GCGGCGTTGCTCGCTCGTTGCAGATCCATGCGGATATGCGCCTCGCTCGCGCCTTGCCAGCCGCCAAAATCCCTGCGTCATCTTGCCACCTTAATTTATTACCGACTCCTTAGATAAGAGAACTGGCTTGAAAGGCGCTTGATTTCAGGGCGTTACGAATCGCGCCTTGAGCGGCAGGCAGAAGATGCCGCTCCTGACGGAGCTTGAGAGCCTGTTTGGTACGGGTTCTACAATGATGTCGTCCCTGACGGGACTCAATGGTGAATTGTGAATGGTGAATGGTGAATGGTGAATGGTGAATTTTGAATGTTGAATTGGAACGGGGTGGGGGGCAGAATGGAGCTTTGCAATGAGACGGATAAATCACAGAGCAGCTTGGGGGATCGCTTTGGCGGCGGCCTTGGCCGCAGGATGCGCCAGCGAACAGCGCAAGGAGGCGGCCATGGCCCACATGGGAGATGAAACGCCGCCGGATTTTCTCACGGGGCCGGCGTCGGCTGTTTTAGCGGGCTTCGACGGCTTCAGCGCGGATGTGGTCGCGACCTCGCCGTCATCGCCCGGCGGGCCGGCGGCGGCGGGCCAGGTGATTGAGCGCCAGGGCCGGCTGATTTTCCAGCCGCTGACGACGGCCAAGGTGAAGAAGGGCAGAATCGTGCGGGGGGGGATGTTTTTTATATGGGACAGCGCGACGCAGCGCGGGTTTGTGGTGAGCGAGGCGCTGCAAGGGTATGCGCCGTTGACGGCTTCCTGCCAGATCACCAACGTGGCGGCGGAGAGCAAAGAGGGGGTTTCGGAGCAGGTGAACGGGCATCCGTGCCATCGTTTGGAAAAGCGGGTGGCGCTGAGCGACGGTTCGACGGCCCGATTGACGGAATGGAGCGCCGACGATTTGAACCGGTTCCCGGTGCGGGTGCGCACGGAGAGGGGCGGCCGGCAGGAAACGGTGGATTTCTCGGAAGTCCGGCTGGATGTGCCGGGGCCGGAGTTGTTCGTCCCGCCGGGCGGTTTTACGCAATACGCCAACCCGTTGGCCTTGATCAGCGAGTTGATCATCCGGGAATCCAGTTTCAGAACCGGCCCGTCTGGCGCAACCAACGCAACCCCGCCCAACAACAACTGGCAGGTAGGGCCAGGCCACTAATGATGACGGCCTGCCGAACCCTCAAATTCCGCACTTTGGGTGAATCTGGAAGGCTTCTGCTTAGTCTAAGCAAGACAAAGAATGGGCCGGAAACACTCAACAACGCCGATTGGAAGGCGATGAAATCCAATCCCTTGGCCCTGTTTATGGGCGCCTGAAATCTCTAATATGCAGCAATCTGACTCACTGCCTGGAGCACAAAAACCGCCGACTGCGCCAGCGGCCAAACCAACCGGTCCCACCCCGTCCTACGAATCGGCATCCGGCCAGTCGGGTGGATTCATGTGGATCATTATACTTTTGTTTGTGATTGGGGGCATTGGCTTCATCGTCTGGAGGGCCAAGCAAACCGCCGCCGCCGCGGCCGCCGGGGCCAAGCGAAGCGACCCGGCGGTGCCCGTTACGCCGGGGACGGTGAAGGAGGAAGAGGTGGCGATTTATTGCGACGGCTTGGGCACGGTGCAGGCCTACAACGCCGTGACAGTCAACACGCGGGTGGACGGGCAGGTGATCAAGATCGCTTTCACCGAAGGGCAGGATGTCCACACCAACGACCTGCTGGCGCAGATTGATCCCGGCCCGTTCCAGGCGGCCTTGGACGCGGCCAAAGCCAGGAAGTTGCAGGACATCGCGCAGTTGGACAACGCCAAGCTGGATTTGCAGCGTGACTTCGCGCTGACGAATATCGTCAGCGGGCAAGCCCTTGACACGCAAAGCAATCTGGTGCGACAGCTTCAGGCGATGGTGACAAACGACGAGGCGGGCATCGAGAGCTGCCAGGTGCAATTGGATTACACCACGATTCGATCCACGCTGGACGGGCGTTGCGGGATACGTATGGTGGACCAGGGCAACATCCTTCGCGCCAATGACACCAACGGCATCGTGGTCATCACGCAATTGCGGCCGATCTACGTCTCGTTCATCCTGCCGGAGCAGGACGCGGGCAGAATCGCGCGCAAGATGGCGGAAGGCCCAGTGACGGTGCTGGCCCTGGATCGCGACAACAAAACGGTGCTGGACACCGGAATCCTGAGCGTGATTGACAATCAAATTGACTCGACCACCGGCACGATCAAACTCAAGGCGACCTTCCCCAACCAGAACCTCACCCTGTGGCCCGGCCAATTTGTCAATCCCCGCGTGCTGGTGGACAAAGTGACCAGTCTGGTGGTGGCGGAAAGCGTGATCCAGCGCGGCCCGGACGGGGCGTACGTCTATACGATTGAAGAAAAGGGCACGAACTTGGTGGCCAAATTGACGCCGGTGACGGTGGCATTGCAGCAAGGGGACCTGGCCTTGATCGCGAAGGGATTGACGGCGGGACAAACCGTGGTTGCGGACGGCCAATATCGTTTGGAAAACGGTTCCAAAATCAGCACCAATGCGCCCGCCGCCGCGCCGGGTAGTCCGGGCCTCGGCAACCGGCGCGGCAACGGCAGCGGAACCAACCACGCGCCAGAGGGTCAACCGCCCAAACCAACCGGCGCATAAACACGAATCAGCGTCCGCGACGGGCCACGCCCAAACCGCCATTGATATTAGAGTGAGCATCTCCGAGCCATTCATCCGCCGACCCATAGCCACCTCGCTGCTCATGGCGGGGGTGCTGCTGCTGGGATTTCTCGGCTATGAACTTCTGCCTATTTCCGCCCTGCCGCCGGTGGATTTTCCGACCATCCAGGTCGTCGCCCAATATCCCGGGGCCAGCCCAGACGTGATGGCGTCGTCGGTGACGGAGCCGTTGGAGCGGCAATTCGGCCAGATCAGCGGGCTGTCGCAGATGACCTCGATCAGCGCGTTTGGCACCACCACCATCACCCTGCAGTTCACCCTGGACCGGAATATAGATTCGGCGGCGCAGGACGTGCAGGCGGCCATCAACGCCGCCGGCGGCGTGCTGCCGAACGGCATGCCCAACCCGCCCATCTTCAACAAGGTCAACCCCGCCGACACCCCGATCCTGACCCTCCAGCTCACGTCCAAGGAACTGCCGCTGGCCAAAGTCAACGACCTTGCGGACACCGTGCTAGCCCAAAAACTCAGCGAGGTGACCGGAGTGGGTCTGGTCACCATCGAAGGCAATCAGAAACCGGCGGTGCGGGTGCGGGTCAATCCCAGCGCGATGGCCAGCATGGGGCTGGGCATGGAAGACGTCCGCAGCGCCTTGATGTTGAACAACATCAACCTGCCGAAGGGCAGTTTTGACGGGCGCCAACAGGCCTACTCCATCGGGGCCAACGATCAGCTTTTCTCCGCGGCCGATTTCGGCAACATCATCATCAAGGTGTTCAAGGGTTCCCCGGTCCGGCTGAAGGACATCGGGGAGGTGGTGGACGACGTGGAAAACGTCCACCTTGCGGGATGGGTCAACAATAATCCTGCGGTGATCGTGGACATCCAGCGGCAGCCCGGGGCCAACATCATTCAAACCGCCGACCGGGTGAAGGCGTTGCTGCCCCGGCTGCGCACCTCCATTCCTCCCTCCATCAACATCAAAGTGTTCAGCGACCGCACGGAAATGATCCGCGCCTCCATCCATGACGTGCAATTTACCCTGCTGCTGACGGTGGGCCTGGTGGTCATGGTCATCTTTCTGTTTCTGCGCACGCTGTGGGCCACGGTGATCACCAGCATCGCCCTGCCCCTGGCCATAGTGGGCACTTTTGGACTGATGTACCTGCTCGGCTTCAGCCTGGACAATCTTTCCCTGATGGCCCTGACCATCTCCACCGGCTTCGTGGTGGATGACGCGATTGTGATGATTGAAAACATCGTCCGCTTCATCGAGTCGGGGGATGCGCCCATGACCGCCGCGCTCAAAGGGGCCAAGCAGATTGGTTTCACCGTGGTTTCTTTGAGCCTCTCGCTGATCGGCGTGTTCATTCCGCTGATATTCATGTCGGGCATCGTGGGGCGGCTGTTTCGTGAATTCGCCATCACCATGAGCGCCGCGGTGGTGGTTTCCATGATTGTGTCCCTGACACTGACCCCGATGATGTGTTCGCGTCTTCTGCGGCCGGAGAATGAAAGCCGGCACGGGCGTCTCTGGCATTGGTCGGAAAGGTTTTTCCAGGAATTTCTCGCGCTGTACGAACGCGGGCTGAGATGGGTGCTGGCGCACCAGCGTCTGACCTTCACCGTCGCCATCGCCACGCTGATCGGCACGATCTGGCTTTATGTGCTTATTCCCAAGGGCCTTCTCCCCTTGCAGGACACCGGCATGATCATCGGCGTGACCGATGCCTCCCAATCCATTTCCTTCCAGGCCATGGTCGAACGGCAGCGCCGCGTGGCCCAAGTGGCGGCGCAAGACCCGGACGTGGCCAGCGTGGCTTCCTTTGTCGGGGCGGGCACGGTCAATCCGACGGCCAATTCCGGGCGCCTCTACATCAGCCTGAAATCGCGCGACCAACGCAAATCGGGGGTGGCCGAGGTGATAGACCGATTGCGCGAGGCGACGCGCTCGCTGCGGGGGATTTCGCTCTACATGCAAGCGGTGCAAGACGTGCAGATTGACAGCCGGGTCAGCCGCACCCAATACCAATACACGCTGCAGGATGCGGACGAGACGGAACTGGGCGAATGGGCGCCGCGCCTGGTGGCCGCGTTGTCGGCGAGGCCGGAGCTGGCCGATGTGGCCAGCGATCAACAATCCAAAGGCTTCGGCCTGAACGTGGAAGTTGACCGGGACAAGGCCTCGCAGTTGAACGTCCTGCCCCAAGCCATAGATGACACGCTTTACGACGCCTTCGGCCAGCGGCAGGTTTCGATCATCTTCACCCAGCTCAACCAATACCGGGTGGTGCTGGAAGCCGAACCCAATTTTCAACTCAACCCGGCCGCCCTGGACAAGATTTACGTCAAATCCACCACCGGGCAGATGGTCCCGCTGGGCGCGTTCGCCACGGTCACGGCCGGCACCACCCCGCTGGTCATCCTGCACGAGGGCCAGTTCCCGGCCGTGACGCTCTCGTTCAATCTGGGCGCGGACAGTTCCCTGGACGCGGCGGTCAACGCCATCGCGGCGGCGGAAAAGGAAATCAAATTGCCCGAAACCATCGCCACCAGTTTTTCGGGCAGCGCGGCGGAATTTCGATCTTCCCTCAAGACCGAGCCGTTCCTCATTCTGGCCGCCGTCATTGTCATTTATATTATTTTGGGCGTGCTTTACGAAAGCTACATCCATCCCGTGACGATCCTTTCCAGCCTGCCCTCGGCGGGGGTGGGCGCGCTGCTGGCGTTGATGCTCTTTCATATTGACCTGTCGCTGGTCTCCCTTATCGGCATCATCCTGCTGATCGGGATCGTGCAGAAGAACGCCATCATGATGATTGACTTTGCCCTGGACGCCGAGCGGGCGGAGGGCCTGCCCCCCGAACAATCCATCTACAAGGCCTGCAAGCTGCGTTTCCGCCCCATCATGATGACGACGATGGCGGCCCTGCTCGGCGCGCTGCCGCTGGCCCTGCAAAACGGCAACGGCTCCGAACTGCGGCGTCCGCTGGGCGTGGCCATCGTCGGGGGCCTCCTGGTTTCCCAATGTTTGACACTTTACACGACGCCGGTCATCTACCTTTACATGGGAAGACTCAGCCGGTGGGCCAAAGACTGGCGGGCCGCCGCCGGGCTGGAGGAAGTGGAACACGTTCCCGGCGGGGACAAAGAAGCGCCGGCCTCGGTGTCATGAGCAGCATTTCGGAGCCATTCATCCGCCGCCCCATCGGCACCTCGCTGCTCGCCATCGGGCTGTTTCTGACGGGCATGACGGCCTACCGGTGCCTGCCGGTGGCCTCGGTGCCGCGCGTGGATTATCCCGTCGTGTCGGTGTCCGCCGCCCTGCCCGGAGCGGACCCCTCGACGGTGGCGTCCTCGCTCGCGGCGCCGCTGGAAAAACACCTGGGCCAGATCGCCGGTGTCAATGAAATGACCTCCGTCAGCACCTTGGGCGGCTGCAGCATTACCTTGCAATTTGATCTGAGCCGGCAGGTGGACGGGGCGGCCCGCGACGTGCAGGCGGCCATCAACGCCTCCTCCAGTGAACTGCCGCTGAACCTTCCCGGCCCGCCCACCTACCGCAAGGTCAATCCGGCCGACGCGCCGATTCTGATCATGGGTTTGACTTCCGACACGCTCCTGCCCACCCAGGTGTTTGAAGCGGCCGATGAAATTGTCGGCCAGCGCCTGAGCCAGGTCGAAGGGGTCAGCCAGGTCCTCGTCACCGGCGCGGAAAAGTCCGCCGTCCGGGTGCAGATGAACCCCGCCCAACTCTCCACCACCGGCCTGAGCCTGGAAGACGTGCGCTCGTTGATTGGGAAGGTCAACGTGGATTCCCCCAAGGGGAGCCTGGAAGACAGCAATTTGACTTACACCCTGGAAAGCAACGACCAGATATTTGAGGCCAAGGATTATCACTCGCTGATCCTCACCCGGTCCAACGGCGTGCCCATCCGCTTGAGCAGCCTGGGCAACATCGTGGACGGCGTGGAGAACAGCCTCATCGCCGGGTGGGTTGGCACCAAGCCCGCCGTCATCATGCTGGTTTTCAAACAGCCCGACGCCAACGTCATCGAAACGGTGGACCGGATCCAAGCCGTGCTGCCCCAGATCAAGCAATGGATTCCGCAGTCCGTGAGAATCCTCATCACCTCGGACCGCACCGTGACCATCCACACTTCGGTCAACGACGTCCAGATCTCGCTCATTGTAAGCGTGCTGCTGGTGGTGCTGGTGATATTTCTGTTCCTGCGCCGGTTCTGGCCCACCTTCATCGCCAGCATCAGCATGCCGCTCGCCTTGTCCGGCACCTTCGCGTTCATGTACCTGTTTCATTACAGCCTGGACAACCTGTCCCTGATGGCCATCACCATCTCCGTCGGCTTTGTGGTGGATGACGCCATTGTCGTCATTGAGAACATCTATCGTCACGTTGAAGCCGGCCAGAAACCGATGCCGGCGGCCTTGGAAGGCGCGCGACAGATTGGGTTCACCGTCGTCTCCATGAGCACGTCCCTGGTCGCCGTCTTCATTCCCCTGCTTTTCATGGGCGGCCTGGTCGGGCGGCTGTTTCATGAATTTGCCGTGACCTTGAGCCTGGCCATCCTCACCTCCGGGGTCATCTCGCTGACGTTGACGCCGATGCTCTGCTCGCGCTTTTTGAAATCCCATGCTTCCTATGGAAAACCCGGCCCCTTTTATCGCGCCAGCGAAGCGGTGTTCAACCGGCTTTTCGCCGTCTATGATCAGGGCCTGCGCTGGGTGCTGCGCCACCAGGCCTTGATGCTCGTGGTAACCATCGTCACCCTCTTCGTCACCATTTTTGTCTATGCCGAGATTCCCAAGGGTCTTTTCCCTTCGCAGGACACCGGTTCCCTCATGGGCCAAACCGATGCCGCCCAGGATATTTCCTTCAAGGCCATGTGCCAGTTGCAGGACCAGGTTGCCCGCATCGTGCTGGACGATGAAGCCGTGCAGACGCTTGGCTCGTTCGTGGGCGCTTCCGGCGGCAGGAGCGCTGTTAATAATGGCAGTATGTTCATCACTCTCAAACCGCTCAAACAACGACCGGGCAAGGTCTCCGCCAACGATATCATCCGCCGCCTGCGTAAAAAGACCGCCCACATTCCGGGCATTACGCTGATCCTCCAGCCCGTCCAGGACATCCGGGTGGGCGGGCGCATGGCCAAGGGCCAGTACCAATACTCCCTGCAGTCTTCCAGCCTCGACGACCTCAACCGCTGGACGCCGCTGCTGGTGAGCAAGCTGAAAACCATCCCGCAACTCAAGGACGTCAACAGCGATCTCCTCATCAGCGGCCTGCAGCGCAACGTCGTGGTGGACCGCGACGCCGCCGCGCGCCTGGGCCTTTCGCCCCAGGTCATTGACGCCACTCTCTACGACGCCTTCGGCCAGCGCCAGGTTTCCACCGTTTATAAGCGATACAACCAGCACCACGTCATTCTGGAGGTGGAGCCGGCCTACCTGGAAAGCCCCGATTCTTTGGATAAAATCTTCGTCAAGTCCGCCGGGGGGAAATTGGTGCCTCTCGGCGCCGTGGCGAGTTTTCAGAACACCAACACCTACCTTTCGGTCAGCCATCAGGGCCAGTTTCCCGCGACCACTATTTCCTTTAACCTGGACCCCGGCACTTCCCTGAGCCAGGCCACCGACTTGCTCCGCCAGGCGGCCCGCGAATTGAACATGCCGGCCACCGTGCAAGGTGGTTTTCAGGGCACGGCGCAAGTGTTCCAATCCTCCCTCAGCACTCTGCCCATCCTTCTGCTCGCCGCCGTCCTGACCGTCTATATCGTTCTGGGCGTGCTTTATGAGAGCCTCATCCATCCGCTGACCATCCTTTCCAGCCTCCCATCCGCCGGCCTGGGCGCGCTCCTCGCCCTCATGATTTGCGGCATGGACCTTTCCCTGGTTTCCTTCATCGGCATCATCCTCCTCATGGGGATTGTCAAGAAGAACGCCATCATGATGGTGGACTTCGCCCTGGTCGCCGAACGCGAGGAACATCTCACCTCCGAGCAGGCCATTTACAAGGCCTGCGTCATCCGTTTCCGGCCCATTATGATGACGACCATGGCGGCCTTTTGCGGCTCCATTCCTTTGGCCCTGGGCGTGGGCACCGGGTCCGAGTTGCGCAAGCCCCTGGGCGTTGCCGTGGTGGGCGGGCTGCTCATTTCCCAGGTGCTGACCCTCTACACCACGCCGGTAGTTTATCTGGCCTTTGAACACGCCCGCGACAAAGTCCGCGCCTGGCGGCGGCGCGGCAAAGTTCCCGCCCGTTCCGCCCAAACCACCCCGCCGGCTCTCCCGGCCTGATCGGCACATTCGAGAAACGGCAGAAAAATAACGGGTTGAAGAACCCGACCCGCCTTGCTTATATTAATTAAGTTTATGCCAACGCTCGCTCATCATCGCTTCACCAGCCGGGAGTATTACCGGATGGCCGAAACCGGCGTGCTCAAGCCGGACGCCCGCGTCGAATTGCTGGATGGGCAAATTGTTGATATGTCACCTATTGGCCCTTTCCATGCCGGGGCGGTCAGCCGCTTGATCCATCTTTTCGTCGCTCAAGCAAATGGTCGCTGGCGCGTCTGGTCGCAAAACCCGGTGACTTTGGACGATTACTCCGAACCGCAGCCGGACCTCATGCTGCTCAAGTCCGCCGCGGACGACTACACCACCGCCCTGCCTGCTCCCGACGATGTTTTCCTCCTGATCGAAGTGTCGGATTCGACCGCGGCTTCCGACCGTGAAAAAAAGCTCCCGCTTTATGGGCGCGCCGGCATCCGCGAAGTCTGGATTGTCAACCTGCCCGAGCAATCCATCGAAGTTTATCGCGACCCTCACTACCAGGGCTATGCTTCCACTGAAATTCTGCGCCCCGGCAGCCAGGCCCGGCCGCTGGCCTTCCCGGACGCGGTGGTGGACGTGGCTGAGTTGCTGCGCCGCGGTCCGGCCTGAATCCCGGTTGCTAATTGTCCTTGATCAACTTCGGCCGCCACCCCATGGGCCGCCCCTGCGCGTCTCGCGCCAGCACGGGCAGCTTCATCAACCTCCGCGCTTCGCCGATCACATAATCCCATTGCAAGGCCGGACCGGGATCCACCTTGTCGGTCTGGATGTGGCAATGCCCGAGCACGCCCTGATAATCCCGCAACGCCGCTGCCGGCAGCTTGCCGCCGGCCAGTTTCCCCTCGTCGTCGCGCGGATAAACGCAGCGAATCTTGGGCAGGACCGTGCAGAGCGCCGCCGTCAGCCGCGCCAGCGCCCGGTATTGTGCCGCGGTGAAATCGTATTGACGCAATTCCTGCCCCTGCACCCTTCCCGCCACCTCGCCGCGCCGCACCGGACGCCCCGTGAAATCCGCCGTCCGCTCCGCCGGCGGGCCGCCGGGAATCGTGATGATCGTGCGCCCGCGCCAGTCGGTCTGATACCAGCGCGCGAACGGGTTTGGCTGATTCTCCCCGAAGGCGCCCACGTTGGCGATTTCCACCCCGACCGAGCGGTCGTTGGAAGCGGTGGCGTGCCAGGCGCGCTCCTTGACGTCCAGCGTCTGGTAAATCGTGCCGTCCAAATCCAGCAGAAAATGCGTGCTCAACCCCCGCTCATCCTGAAGCACCTTGAAGCACGCGCGCGAAGTTCCGACGGCGTCGTAATGCAGGACAAACTGGTCCACGTGCTGGCGCAACAAGGGCAAATCCCAGCCTCCGCCGCGAACCCGTTCCAACTCCGCCTTGCTCAACCCGCCGGCGCGGACGCCGTAGCGATTGGGAGTTCGCGGTGAGGCCGGATTGGTCCGCGAATTGTCCCAGTCGGCCTGGTCCCAAGGCGCGAAACGCCGCTCCACCCGATAAGCGTCAAAACCGCCTGGATCGGTCCAGAGCACCACCGGCGTGCCTGTATGAAAGAACTGACCCGCCACCACGATCTCGTCGCCGCGCCGCCGGAGCATCTTGCCCGGCGTGGAAGCGCACCCTGCCGTCATCAAGCCCAGAACCAGGGCCAGGACGGCGAGGGCGATGTGCTGCGAGCATTCCCGGAACATCTTTCCATTAGCCTTTAAAGCCGCATCCGCGTCAAGGAAACTTGCCCGGCGCCTGGTTGCAAGGGGCATTTCACATTCTTGGGTGACCATTTTTCCGATTTCTCAATCTCGATCTTACTCTTCAAACGCAGGATTAAGATTAAGATTAGGATTAAGATGAAGAGGGGAACCCAAAAATGTGAAATGAGCCCCGGCTCCATCCGGCCGACCCGCCGCCCCATCCATCCTGTGTGCCGGGGCTGATCCAGGAATTCCCTATGGAGAAGGGTGGACGGGAGATTACTGATCTCTACAAGGTTTCATTCGAGGACATGGGAAGCTATGCCTGGGCCGGGCATAAGTTCGTCATCCATGGTTACGCCGCAGCCGGAGGTTGATGGCCTGGGCGGGCCAGGCCCAGGCTTGCCTCATCCGCGGTATCTATAAACTACGGCTGCGTCAGCCGGTAGAAGGTCGTGTGGGTGGGAGCGGGCAGTGTCAAATAGACCGTGCCGCCGTTGGTCACCGCCGTGCCTCCCGTGCTGGCCCAGTTGGCCCCCAGGTTCGTCGTCCATTGCGCCGCCAGCACCGTCGGCGCCGCCGGCCAGGTCAACGTAATCCCGCCGGCCGACTGGCTGATCCCCAGTTGCGGCCAGGCCATCCCCGCCACTTGGAGCGACCCGTTTTGATAGCTGGCCGACACCGGCTTCGCGTTCGTATCGGCCACCCGGCAGAGGATCGGAGTATCGCCAAACACCAGCGTCGTGGTGTTGGAATAGGAAATCGAGTTGAAGTTCAGGGTGACCAGATTCTGCGTCCCGGACGCAAAGCTCCCGCCCAGCATCCCCAAGACGATGCCCACCTGGCCGCGGGCGGCGTTGGTCGCGTTGACAATCAGCGTCGCCCCGGCCGCCCCGCTGCCCTTGTTCGCGCCGGCAAAACTCAGGGCCGTCGGGTCAAAGCTCACGCTGAATTGCAAGGCCGCCTCGTCCCCTTGCGCCACCATCTGCACCACCGCCGTGTCGGCCATCGCCCCCTGCGTCACCGGGCTGAGGCTGATCATCCGGCCCACACCGTCCTGCGGCTTGATCTGGCCCGCCGGCTTGACCACCACCGAGTTGGACGGCGGACCCGTGGGCCCGCCCTGCGGAGTGGGCGGATCCAGTCCCAGATAATACCGGCCCACTTGGACCCAATCCTCCACCGTGATGAGGCTGTCGCCCAAGGTGTCCCGCGGGGCGCAGTCCGCCCGCTGAAAGGCTGACGCATTGGGGATCGGGTCCAGCCCGGCCACATACCGGCCTTCCTGCACCCAGTCCGTGATCCCCACCACAAAATCTTCGTTCCCCACCGGCGCCACGTCCCCCTCCAAGGGGGTTGGCTCCACTGTGACCATTCCCGCAAGGTAAGCCCCCGGAATGGCAATCCCGTTCGTGTCGGATATGCCGCGCGGCGTCGGCACGTCCCCAAACCCAATCGTGGTTGGAGTCGCACTGGTGACCAAGCCAACCTGGAAAGTCACTTGCACAATCTGTTGGGTGCCCGCGGCAAACGTCGTGCCCCCGGGCAATATCACCGCCAGTCCCAGGCTGCCGGCCTGTTTCGCATTGACCCCAAAGGTTCCGCCCGGCGCCCCGCTGCCCAGCGTCGCCCCGACATAGGTCAGGATCGAAGGGTCATAATTGAGCGTGAAACCCGTGCCGTTTTCAGCGCCCGTTGCCAGAAGGTTCACCGGTACGATCACGCCGGTCATGTTGACCGGGATGCTCACCCCGGCCATGGTGACCGGTATCGTCACTGCTGTGGTGCCGCTGCCAACTTGCACCGTGCTGATAAAGCTCAACACCGCGTTCGTGCTGATGTTCGTCCCGTAGGCATTGGCCGCCACCAGCGTATAACTGCCCGCATTGGTGGGCTGCGCGTTGGTCAGCACCAAGCTGGCCCCGGTCGCCCCGTCAAGATTGGTCCCGTCAAACTGCCACTGAAAACTCAGCGGCGCCGTGCCGCCCGCCGCCCCGGTAAAGGTTACGGTGGCCCCGACATTGGTGGTCACGCTCTGTGGTTGCTGCGTCAACACGGCCGGCAGGTCCACCGTCAACACCGCCACCGCCGTCGTCGCGCTGCCCGCCGCATTGGTGAAAACCGCCGTGTAATTGCCGCCGCTGCCCCCGTTCACCGTAAAGCTCAACGTGGTGTTCGTCGCGTTCAAAAGAGAGCTCGTGCCCTGATACCATTGCACCGTCGCCGGACTGCCGCTGGCCGACGCCGTGAACGTCGCCGTCGTCCCCAGCAGGTTGGTCTGGCTCAACGGCGAGGTCACTATCACCGGCGCGCTGACCAGCGTCACATCATCCAGGACCAGATCCAGGCCGGAGGTGCCGGTCGAACTGTCCGTCAACACCAGCGTCGTGTTCGTCGTCGTGGCCGTAAAGCCAAAGGGATACAAGGTCCACGCCCCCGAAGCCGGAGCAAACCGGTTGCTGGACAACAGCGTTCCGTCGTCCGCCCACCCCGCCGCCATCACGCTCACCACCCCCGCGCTGCCATATTTGCCCGCCGCCAGCCAGAGCGCGTAATGCACCCCCGGCAGGGTGGCAAAGGTCTGCGAAACCGAGCCGCCCCCGGCCGCGAAGAATAGGAATTGCTGCCCCTCATACGGGGCGAAGCCGTCGTAAGTCCCCTTGGCCACCAGCGTGTGGCCGGGGCTCCCGCCCACGCTCCAATTGTTCAGCCAGGTGCTGCCCACCGAAATCGTCGTCGCGTAGTTTCCCGCCAGCGCCGCGTGATTGTTGATCAACTCAAACCCTCCGTTGGTGAACGGACCGGCGTTGACCGTCAGCGTGGCCACCGCCGTCGTGGCCGTCCCGGCCCCATTGCTGAAGACCGCCTTATAATTGCCCGTTGAAGAGGCGAAGGCCGTGAACGTCAGATTCGTGCCCGTCCCGCCCGCAATCGCCAACGTGCCAAAATACCACTGCACCGTGGAAGGACTGCCACTGGCCGCCGCCGTAAAGGTCACCGGCGTGCCCGCCGCCACCACCTGGCTCACCGGCGAGATGGTGATCACCGGCGGATCCACCACCGTCAACACCGCCACCGCCGTCGTCGCCATGCCAAAGGAATTGCTGAACACCGCCACATAATTGCCCGCCGTGCCATCGTTGGCCGTCACCGTCAGCGGCGAGACGTTTCCCGCCGCCCCGTTCACCTCGTTGGTCCCCAAATACCATTGCAAAGTCGAAGGACTCCCCGCCGCGCTCGCGCTGAACGACACCACCGCCCCCGCATTCACTGTCTGGCTGGCCGGCGAGGTCACCACCACCGGAATTCCTGTGGTCGGTTCCCCAACCACCGTGACGTCGTCAAACCCCATGTCCACCGCCACCGTGACGGTGGACGTGTCCTTGAAAACCAGCGTCGTGTTGGTGGTTGCCGCCGTAAACGCCATTTGAAATATCGTCCACACCCCGGAAGTGGGGGGGACGCAATAGTTGCTGGCCAGCACGGTGCTGTCCGACGCAATCGCCGTGGCGGTAAGGCTGATGGGTCCCGACCCAGCCCGTCCCACCGCGAAGGATACAGAA
Source organism: Verrucomicrobiota bacterium (assembly GCA_049514835.1). Classification (GTDB taxonomy): domain Bacteria; phylum Verrucomicrobiota; class Verrucomicrobiia; order Limisphaerales; family Palsa-1400; genus JBEKOF01. The sequence goes on from JBEKUQ010000005.1 coordinate 14,264, forward strand.
TAGGATTCTCCCACCGTGGTGGCGAAGGATTGGGACAAAATCCCCCCTGGGGCGGTGTTGCCTGCATTAAAAACGATCCACTGCTGGCCGTCATACGGGTTCAGCGTGCCGCTGTCCCCCGGACCATTCACCACCATCACATCCCCGTTCCCCGGCCCGCCCACCGTCCAACCGGTCAGCCAGGCATCGCCGGGATAGAGGGCCGCGCCCGTTCATGACGCAATCGCCGCATGATTGATGATCTCAAAACTGCCGTTCATAAAGGTTATCCCTGTCACGGCAAGTTCAGCCGTGCTCGTCGTGGCGCTTCCAGAGCTATTGGTGAACACGGCAAAATAACCGCCGGCAGTCGTGGCGCCGGCAATCACATTCAGCGTGGTGTTGGTCCCACCGGAAACTGCATTGGTCCCCTGACTGTTAATCAAATACCACTGGACGGTCGAGGGACTGCCACTGGCCGAGGCGGTAAAAGTCACCGCTGCCCCATCGGCGGCGACCTGACCCATTGGCGAGTTGACGACCACCGGCGGCCCCGTGGTCGGCTCCGCCACCACCGTGACGGCGTCCAAGGCAACAGATCCACCTGAAACATCAACCGCCGAGGTGTCGGTAAAAACTACCGTGGCATCGGCAGTCGAATTAATGAAACTCAATTGGCACTGAATCCAAGTTTCGTTGACCGAAACGCACCGATTGCTGGCGAGAAGATTTCCCAACGCGTCAAAGGCTGTGCCCGTCACACTAAAGTTGCCGGGTCCGGCCTGCCCAACGTAGTAAGTCACCACATAAATCGTCCCGACGATGGTGCTGAATGTCTGGGACAACGAACCGCCAGAAGCAACATTGATTCCGCCGTAAGCCACCCATTGTTGCCCATCATACGCACTCAAGCCTCCGGCGGTTCCATGATACACGGCCATATTGCCACCCGGGCCGCCCACCGTCCAACCCGTCAGCCAAGTGTTCCCAGGATTCAAACCAACCCCACCGGACACCACAGGCGTCTCAAAACTGCCGTTGACAAAGGCCAACCCCGTCACGCCAAGTTGAGCCGTGCTCGTCGTGGCGCTTCCAGCGGTATTGCTGAACACGGCATAATAACCGCCCGCGGTCGTGGCGCCGGCGGTCACGTTCAGCGTGGTGCTGGTCGCCCCGGAAACCGCATTGGTCCCCTGCCTGCTAACCAGATACCATTGGACGGTCGAAGGACTGCCACTGGCCGAAGCGGTAAAAGTGACTCCTGCCCCTGCCGCTGCCGCCTGGCTCACCGGCGAGGTGGTGATCACCGGCGGATCATTCACCGTCAACACCGCCACCGCCGTCGTCGCCATGCCAAAT
>JBEKUQ010000006.1:0-14951 GCA_049514835.1 Verrucomicrobiota bacterium
ACCACGCCCATGCCGCCGCGGCCAAGGCATTCCAGGATTTCCAGTTGCGGAAAATGCGGCGCCAGTTCTTCCGGGGTGCGCGGAGCGGACGCTGCCGCCGGTTCGCCCGTGACCACCGTTTCCGGTTTGAGATTCAGCGCCATGACACAACGCGGGCACAGGCCGCCGGCCGCGTCCTCATGGAGCGGCGCGCCGCATTGCGGGCAGATTGTCGGAGAATTGATGCTCATGCCAGATACTTACCCATCGCCGGACGATTGTTACACCGCCCTGATCTTCCTTTCACAATTCAACATTCAAAAATCACTGTTCACGCGCCAGCGTTGCGGCCAGATAGCGCAGCTCGTCTTCCAGGTCAGCCCCCTCCGCCAGCGTGTGGGAAACCTCTTCGCGCGACAATTCGCGGAACCGCTTCCGCAGCCGGTGAACGGCCACGCGCGCCGCGCCGGCATTGCAGCCCAGTTGCCGCGCCATCGCCGCGTAATCCATCGCCCCAGGCCCGGCCATGAGACAAACTTTGAGCGCCTCGAAGTCGGTGGCCTTTCCGGCCGCGGCGAACTCGGCCTGCAACCTCTGGAGGGTCAGCTCCAAAAGCGTGAGCGCCCATTGGCGGTCGAAGACCTCGTCCGGGGCCAGGCTGGCCGCCGCATCCGCCGCGCAACCGCTCTCGGCAAACGCGGTGTCCATCGGGACATGCGCCAGGCCGCCGCCGCGTTTCTGCGCCGATTCCCGCCGCCATTCCTTGCACATGAAATTCTTCAACGCCGCCACCAGGAAGGTTCGCAGCCGTCCCTTCCCGCGATCCGCTGTTTCGAGCCAGCGTTTCTCCAGCAGCCGGGCGAAGAACTCCTGCGTCAAGTCTTGCGCGTCGTGGGACGAATGGCCGCAACGCCGCGCGTAGGCGTAAAGCGGAGGCCAGTAGGCGCGGCAGATGGCTTCCAGCGCCGCCGCCGATTCGGGCGAAGGCTCTTGCGTGGCCGCCAGCACCTGCGACCATCGGGTATGCGGAAACCAGGCGGGCGCGTCGCTCGAAGAAACCGGGCTGCTCATGGATGGGTGCAGGACAAATTTGTGAGAAAAGTGGAATTTGCTCTCTTTTTTGCTTGAAATATGACTAGCTACTAGTCATATTTGCGCACATGAATAATCCGCTTGCACATAAACGCCAGCAAATCCTCCAGCAAATGGAGCAGATCGACTGGATGGAACGCGGCTCGCTTCAATCCGAGACCCGGCCCTCGCAACGAGACCCCGACCAGAACCGGGGGCCTTATTTCAAACACCAGATTTGGGAGGAAGGCCGCAATGTGACCCGGCGCATCCCGCCCGATAGGGTGCCCGCTCTGGCCAAGGCCATTGAGGGCCGCAAGGAGTTTGAAAAATTGGCGGGGCAATTCGTGGAGGCCACCGTCGCCATGACCCGGGCCGATGCCTCCACGGATTCAAAAAAAAACAGGACGAAATCCAGGCGGCGCTCCAACAGGAAACCGCCGGATATGTCGAGCAGTTCCTGAACCAACCTTCGGGCCAGCAACGCCTGCTGGTCTTCGAGCAGCAATTCCGGGCCTTGATTCTCCAGTCGGCCGGCCAGTTACTCCAGCCAATTATCCAAGCGGTGGTGGACCAATTCGACGCTTCTTTCCAACCCGCAGTCCCCCAGCGGTTGGTGGAGCGCCGCCACCTGGAGGTCACCGGACTTTTTGGCTCCGTTCACATCCTGCGCAACTACTATTGCCAAGGAGCCCAGGGCCATTGTCCGGCTGATGCCGCCTTGGGTTTGGAAGGCTCCTACACTCCGGCGCTGGCGCGGATGATGTATCGCGCGGCGGCCAAAAACTCTTATGCGGAAGCCAGCCAGGATCTTTTTGAGTATGCCGGCGTCAAGGTCTGCGACCGCCAAATCCAGCGTTTGGTGCAGGAGGTGGCTCCGGCCGTGGCCCCCTGGCTCAAGACCCGGCACGACCAGCCGGAAAGCGCACTCATGTATGTGTCGGGCGACGGCACCGGCGTTCCCATGCGCAAAGAGGAATTGGCCGGGCGCAAAGGCAAACAGGCCGATGGCTCGGCCAAAACCCGGGAAGCCAAGCTGGGCTGTGTGTTTCTGCAAACCGAAGTGGATGCCCAGGGGCATGCGGTGCGAAAGGAAGACTCCACCACCTACATCGGCAGTTTTGAAGGAGCGGCCGATTTTGGGCTGCTCCTGCGCCAGGAAGCCCAGCGGCGCGGAATGGCTCAAGCCACGAAAATCATTTTTATCGGCGATGGCGCGGCCTGGATTTGGGAACTGGTGCGAGTCAATTTTCCCGGAGCCATTCTCATCCTGGACTTTTACCACGCCCTCCAGCATGTGCATGGACTGGTTGACGCGCTCGGCGGCAAGGAAACGACCGAGAGCCAAAAGCGGATCAAACTCTGGAAAGGATGGCTGCTGAAGGACAAAGCCGGAGAGATTGTCCAGCAAGCCAAAGCTCAGTTGGAGCGGTGCCTAGACAGGGAAAAGGCCGAGAAGGAAATCGGCTATCTGGAACACAATCTGGCCCGAATGACCTATCGCACGTTTCGCCAAGCCGGCTATTTCATCGGCTCCGGCGTAGTCGAAGCCGGCTGCAAAACGGTCATCGGCCAGAGAATGAAATGCTCCGGGATGTTCTGGTCCGAGGAAGGCGGGCAAGGCATGCTGGATTTGCGCTGCGCCTTTCTGAGCAACCGCTTGGACGCCTTCTGCCAGGATCGCGCCACCGATCACGCTGCACGAAATGATCTACTGAAATTGGCTGCCTGAAACCCATGCGCTCCCCTCTTCCACCACAATTCTGTCCTGCACCCAACCCGCTGACGATTTTCCTTGCTTATGTTCGCCTTTGGTGACATGGTGGCATTGTAATCGCCTCCACGAGTCACCGACTCCTGCCGACTCTGCCGACGACCCGCGTGCCCAGCCCGGTGTGGCACCGGGCTGACAAGTCACGATCATCCTTTAGTCGTTATGAAGACACGATTCTCAAAACTGGTTCCGTTGCTTTGCGTACTGCGCTTGGGCACTTGGGCGGCCGCGCCACGGCCCTCTGCTCAAACCGCGCTGTCACTCGCACTGGCGTTGGCGGCGCTGGTGGTCAATTTATCGGTCACCCAACAAGCTCAAGCCGGTTCTTTCACCAACACCGGCTCGCTGACCACTGCACGCTGTGACACCCAGGCGATATTGCTAACTAATGGGCAGGTGCTGGTCGCGGGGGGCTATGGACCAAGCGGTTGTCTTTCCAACGCGGATCTGTACGATCCGGCCAGCGGGAGATGGACGAATACCGGCTCACTGAACACCGTACGCCATTGGCACACCGCGACGTTGCTGCGCAATGGGCAGGTGCTGGTCGCGGGCGGGGAACCGGGGGTTCTGGACAGCGCGGAGCTGTACGATCCGGGCACCGGAACATGGACTACAGACACCAACCTGATGATCAACGGACGCGTGCAGCACACGGCGACGTTGCTGCCCAATGGAAAGGTGCTGATGGCAGGGGGCTATGACTCCAGCAACCTTCTTTCCAGCGCGGAATTGTATGATCCGGCCAGCGGCAGGTGGACGGCGACCGGCCCGATGAGCACCGGACGCTATTGGCACACCGCGACGTTGCTGCCCAATGGGCAGGTGCTGGTGGCGGGGGGCTTTGGCCCCAACGGCATTGTTGCCACCGCGGAACTGTACGATCCGGCTAGCGAGACATGGACGAATACCGGCTCATTTAGCGATGAACGCATTGGCCACCTGGCGACGTTGCTGCTCAACGGGCAGGTGCTGATGGCGGGGGGCTGGAATGAGACTGTGGGTACCAACGGCTTGGGGGGCGATTTGTCCAGCGCCGAGCTGTATGATCCGGCCAGCGGGAGGTGGACGAATACCGGCTCGCTGACCACCGCGCGGGGTCATACCGCGGCGACGTTGTTGCCCGGCGGCCAGGTGCTGGTTTCGGGGGGCTATGACGAAAATCTCCCCGCCTTTCTGTCCAGCGCGGAGATCTACGATCCGGCCAGCGGGACGTGGACGGCGACCGGCCCGATGACCGCCGTGCGGGCTGATTCCTCGGTGACCTTGCTGGCCAACGGGCAGGTGCTGGTCGCGGGGGGCTGGAACGGCAATATCTATCTTTGGAGCGCGGAGCTGTACAATTCGGGAACTGGGCCGTTGGCGAGAATGCTGCCGGGCGGAGCGTTTCAATTTGCATTCACCCGCGCTCCGTTCAGCACGAACACGGTCCTGGCCACTACCAATTTGGCGTTGGTGTTGACCAACTGGACCGTGCTCGGCGTCGCTCCGGAGTTCTCGAGCGGCCTGTTCCTGTTCACTGACCAGCAGGCCACCAACAAACCGCAGTGTTTTTATGGCGTACGCTCACCGTAATCCCGGACAACATCCTGGCAAAGAGACGGGCAGCTTGCCCAGGCACCACTTCGTCTTGGAACGGAGATTGCGATCCACCTGGCGCAGCAGCAAGGCGCCGCCATCGCTGGAAAGGGTGCCGCCGGAAAAATCGGCCACGACTTGGCGCGAACCCAGGTCTTGAAAGAGCAGCGGTTGTCTTGTACAGTCTGTCGCAGAAGAAGCGGTGAGGTTCATGTTCATTCGGCTCAATAATCACGAGCCTTTTGACGCCCTCGCCGCATCTTTGTTCGATCCAAGTATGAAATATCCGGGCTAATGATTGGGGCTGTTTCCGATGGAGCTTGAAATGACTGAGGAAGCGGTGTTGCGGCGACCGGAGCACCGAAAACTTGGAGGGCATTTCACATTTTTTTGGATCATTTCCTATTTCTTAATCCTAATCTTAATCTTACTCTTCAAAACGCAGGATTGAGATTAAGATCAGGATTAGGACTAAGATTAAGAGGGGGAACCCAACAATGTGAAATGCGCCCGAAAACTTGGAGGGCGGACTTTTCTGGTTGCGCGGGGGGGTGGGATCGGGCATTTTGGGAGTGTCGAAAGGTTGTCGGAACACGTTGTATTTTTATGAAAACACAGACTGCCGCTGAAGAAACGGCCAGCGCGGCCGCGGGCCGGCCGCTCAACCAATTGGAACAGTTGCGGCGGATGACGCGGGTGGTGGCGGATACGGGCGATTTTGAGGTGATCAAGAATTATGCGGCGGAGGACGCGACGACCAACCCGAGCCTGATTCTGAAAGCGGCGCAAAAGGCGGAACATCAATCGTTGCTGCAGGAGGCGATCGCGGAGGGGAAGAAGGCGGGGAGTTCGAGGGAGGACATCGTGCGGCAAATTCTGGTGTTGTTCGGGTGCGAGATTTTGAAGGTGGTGCCGGGGCGGGTGTCCACGGAGACGAGCGCGCGGCTGGCGTTTGACACGGCGGCGCTGATCGAGGAGGCGCGGGGTTTCATCGCCCGCTACGCCCGGAGGGGGATTGGGCGGGAGCGGATTCTGATCAAACTGGCGACGACGTGGGAAGGGGTGCAGGCGGCCAAAGTGCTGCAAAAGGAGGGGATCAATTGCAACATGACGCTGCTCTTTTCGCTGGCCCAGGCGGTGGCCTGCGCGGAAGCGGGGGCGAAATTGATCTCGCCGTTTGTGGGGCGTATTCTTGACTGGTATAAGAAGAGCACGGGCAAGAATTACACGGCGGCGGAGGATCCCGGGGTGGTGTCGGTGCGCGAGATTTACGCCTATTACAAAAGGCACGGGTATGCGACGGAGGTGATGGGGGCGAGTTTCCGGAGCAAGGAGGAGGTGCTGGAGCTGGCGGGGTGCGATCTGCTGACGATCAGCCCGGAATGGCTGGCCGAATTGCAGGGGGGGACGGAAGCCGTGGCGCGCAAATTGTCGCCGGAAGACGGGGCGCGACTGAAGATGGCCCGGTTTTCGCTGGACGAAAAGGGGTTCCGCTGGATGCTCAACGAAAACGCCATGGCCACGGAAAAGCTGGCGGAAGGCATCCGGGTCTTCGCGGCGGACGCGGCCAAGCTGGCGGCGTTGGTGGGAAGGTGATGGGCTGGATGGCCGGCTGAAGAGCCTTCAGGGCGCGTGTAGAACGAGCAGCATCAGAGTTAAAACAAGCCTTGGAGGAAGTGGATGAGGCCGCGGGACTGGTTGGGGCCGTTGGGATTGGCGATGGGGTTGGCGCGATGATGGGCCGCCAAATCGAATTGAACGAGGAGGCCGACGTTCTGGCCGCCGCGGCCGGTGTCGCGAATGGCTTGGAAGCCGTAGCCGTAACTGGTCAGGACCTGCCAGGAGCCGGCGCGATAGGCGATGCCGAGTCCCACGCCTGAATTGAGGTGGCCTGGCTGGGAGAGACCGGGCAAATAATCCATCTCGGCGAAGGCGCCGTAGGAGATGAGGTTCCAGTGTTTGGCGGGGTCGAGCGGGAGGGAATACTCTCCGCTCAAGGTGGCAAAGGAAGTGGCGCTGAGTTCCTCGTAAAAGTAGCCGGGAATGAGGAGAGGGAACTCGGAGTTTAAGGGCAGATTGCCGCCGAGGCGATAGGCGCTGAAACGGTCGGGGTGGCCGCTGGTGCCGCCAGTGAGGCTGAGGCTGAAGCTTTGCCTGGATTGAGGCAGGGTGTAATTGAAGAGGGCGCGGGCGAAGATCGATTGGGAGAATGGCTCCAGGAGGCGGTCCCCGTGGTAGCCGAAGGAGCCGGAGTCGGTGCGAAACTGGGCTTCGTACCAGGCGGAGATTTCCATGGCGAGGGCGGGCTGGATGACCGGCTCGCGGCCGCCCCAGCGCAGGCCGGCGCGCAAGGAGGTGGTGGAATGATCGTGGGGCAGGACAAAGGCGGGGCTGGTGTTGTTGTACTCGTCATAGACGGAATAATGTTCGCGGAGGCGGAGGATGCCGTTGAGGGGGATTTTCTGGCCGGGGTTGAAGAGATGATAGATGGAGCCGGAGAGTTCGGCGCTGTGGCCGTCGAAGGAATCGGAGGGGTAGTATTTTCCGTCGCGAAATGCAAAGTAGCTGTCGGCGAAACCGCCACCGGCCAGGCCCAGGCCCAGATCGGTGGCCGGACCGAGCGCGCCGCTGATGCCCAATTCAGAATCCAGATAGACGGGGGCGAGGGCGAGGCGGAGGGTGAGATTGCTTTGGCAGAAGCCGGGTTGGTTGAGGTAGTAGAACATGTAGCCGGAGATGGGCGCGGCGCCTTCCAGGGACCGGTTGAAACCGAATTGGAAAAGCTTGCGGGCCTCGGGATCAATTTGTGCGAAGACGGGGCGGCCCGGGCAAAAGAGGCCCGGGAGGAGGAGCAATCCAAGGCAAAGGCGGCGCATCCCCACTCTGTATAACACAAGGAGGGCCGGCACAAGGGCAGGGGAGCGATGCACGGGATGAGTTATGAATGATGAGGTTTGAACTTATGGGTCATCGGGAAGGCGGGGGGAGAAGGCTGACGAGGCCGACGTCAATGTTCTGGCCGCCAGTGTATTGATGGCAGTGGACGGCGAGAAGAACGGTCGCGCCGGGCTTGAGGAGGGCCAGGGCCTGCGGGGTGATGTCAAGGAGTTCGTAGGCGGTGAGGAAGCCGGTTTCGGAGGCGGCCAGGACGCCGTTGATGTAAACTTCGGCATCGTCGTCATGATGGAGGCAGAGGCAGAGGTTGTTGCAGTTGACGGCGGGCAGGGTGATCTGGCGACGGAGCCAGATGTCGGGTGTGTTCCAGAGGGTATGGACGAAGGCGCCGGGGGTGCGCGGGGTGCCGAAGGAGCCAGGGCCTTCGTTCCAGGCGGAGGCGTCGAATTCGGGCTTGGCCCAGTCGGCGGAGGGGGTCTGGGTGGTGTAGCGCCAGAGGGCGGGGGTTTTTTGGGAGGTAGGCACGATTTCAACGTATTGCGGCGGGACGGGAAGCGGTGCCCAGTCTGAGGCCTTGATTTTGGCGGCGCCAGCCCATTTGTGCCAGAGTTGGGGATCGGCGAGCATTTTGATGAAGATGCCGCCGATGACGGGGCGTGCGTGCATGCCGTCGCTGCGGGAGTTGGTGGTGGTGTAGGAGTCCACGAAAGGGGAGCGGGCGGAGGTTTGGTTGAGGTAGTCGTAGATGGGGGAGGTGAGGGTTTGGAAGTCGGCCTGGTTGTCGGCGAGGGTGGCGTTCCAGAAGGACCAGTCGGTTTTGGTGAGTTTGGTGCGGGAGTCGAGGGGAACGCCGTAGCGTTGCATGACGGTTTTGGAGTGGGCGACTTCTTTTTGGGCGACTTCGGGGGGAAAGATGTTCAAGGAGAGGATGCGGTCCCAAACGAGGTTGTATTTCTGGCTCCAGGTGTTGGGCATGTCGAAGGCGAGGCGGTAATGGTCGCCATCGGCGGCAACGGTGACCCAGTGGGCGGCGTCGGCGAGTGCGAGTTGGCGGTATTTGGCGGCGTTGGCGGCGTCGCCGCGCAGGCGGCAGAGGTCGGCGTAGGAGGCGAGGCCGAGGATGGCTTTGATGGAGAGGTTGGCGTTGTGGGCGAGGTGGCCCATGAAGTCGTCTGTGCAGAGCTGGTTTTCGGGATCGAGGCCGTAGTGTTGGAGGTATTTGGCCCATTGGGTGAGCTGGGGCCACCAGGGAGAAACGAAATTGGCGTTGCCGTCGGCGTGGGCGACGGCGTCGCAGAGGATGAGCATGTTGCCGCTTTCTTCGACGGGCATGCCTTCGCCGCCGTCATCGCGGCCGGTGACGATGGGGTAGGTGCCGAGGTCGTGGGGTGCGTTGGGGAATTTCCAGCGTGGGCTGGCGGCATAGGCGAGGATGGGAACGAGGGTGGCTTTGGCGAGGACGGGGCTGAGGAGAAGCCATTGGGGGTCCATGGGGAAGAAGACGTCGACGGTGGCGATGTCGCCGTTGCTGGTGTTTTCCTTGGTGAAGTAGAGGGGTTGTTTGCGGGAGTCGGCGGCGAGGCCGCAGGCGGCGGCGCATTGGCGGTAGGCGAGGGCGCACATTTGGGCGTATTTGGGGCCGCCGGCCTTGGCGGCGTCGGCCATGAGTTGGGCGTCGAAGGCGGCGCAGCGTTGGGCGAGTTTGGGGTAGTCGGCGGCGGCGTGGCGGAGCATGTCGGAGGCGGAGGCGCCGTTGCGGCGCCAGTAGGGGCGGAGTTTTTGGCCGAAGTATTTGATGGCGTAGATTTCGTCGTAGGCGAGGATGGCCTGGCGTTGGACGGGGGCGCTGGAGACCTGGCCAAGGTCGAAAACGAAAGCCATGACGGGCTGGTCGTCGTTGGCGGCGCGAGGCTGGTTGGTGTCGTCGCGGGAGGGGAGGTGGCCGTTGGCGAGGAAGGCGGCGACGAGGGTTTGATCGGCGCCAAAGGCGGCAGAGGACTGGGCGGCGGAGGCGGCGAGATAGGCATAGCCCCAGTTGATGCGATGGTTGTCGCCGGAGGAGCCGAGGACCGGCTGGGCGAGGGTGCCGACGCGAAGAGCGGTGAGGGGGCCGGCTTTTTCGCGGGACCAGGCGACCTTTTCATCTGTTCTATTGACAGCGATCTGGGAACTGGCGCTGTCGTAGATGGAGACGGCGTGTTTTTTCCCGTCCACGGAGCGGACCTGCCAGGCAAGGAAGCTGAGGGGCAGGGAGAAGGCGTCGAGGTCGTTGGGCAGGGCGGGGGTGAGGAAGGTGAGGGTGACGTGGATGTTGGTGTTTTCAAAATCGCAAATGGTGCGGGTGGGGGTGACTTTGAGGGCGACTTGCGGGAGGGCGGGGGCGTCGTCGGGTTCGGCGCCCATGAGGCGGAAGACGCGGCCGTCCACGCGGAGGAGGCTGACGAGGGAGTGCTCGCGGCGGGTCCAGTGCTGGGTGGGGCGATCGTTCAAATGGTCGGCGGGGGACCAGATGCTGAGGAAAGGATCGAAGGTGACGAGGGGCACGGAAGGGGGACGGAATGGCTGGGCGGAAACGGGGAGCGGGCCCAGGAGAGCGGCGGCGAGAAGGAGGAGGGGCCGGGTGTTCATATAGCTGGTGTTGAAAAGTCGGCGCTCAGTTTTGGGGATTTATATACCGGGAAAGGGGAAGGGGAAATGAAAAATGCAGAATGCAGAATGCAAAATGAAGAGTGCTGAATGAAGAAAGGCGGGCTGGGGTGTCGAAGGGGTACCCAGTATTTTTTGGGTGTCGTCGGCAGGATACATCATGAGGCAACTCCCACCCATTTTCGTCAGAATGTCACTCTTCCAGGACTGACCCGAATGGCGCTTAGATAAGAAGACGGGCTTGTCAGATGCTTGGTCCCAGGATGTTACGAAAGGCGTTTTGAGCGGCCGGCAGATGATGCCGCTCCTACCGGAGCTTGAAAGGGTGTTTGGTCTGGGTTCTGCAACGATGTCGTCCCTGACGGGACTAAAGTCACGGCTCGACGGAGTCTCGCCCTGCCAAGGTTGGAATCAGAGGCTATTTTGGGAGGTAGTATTTGTCGGTGTATTCCTGGACCATGCGCCAGGTGTTGTACTGGGGGACGAGGGTGATCATGGCGCGGCGGATCATGGCGACCCAGCGGCGGGGAATGCCGCGCTCGTCGCGGTTGAAGAAGGCGGGGATGACTTGCTCGGTCAAGGTTTTGTAGAGGTTGGCGCTGTCGCGGCGGTCTTGTTCGAGGATGGAGTCGGGATGGGAATCGTCGCCGATGGCGAAGCCGTTGGCGCCGTCGAAGCCTTCGCGCCACCAGCCGTCCATGATGCTGAGGTTGAGGCAGCCGTGGCAGCCGGCTTTTTGGCCGCTGGTGCCGGAGGCTTCGAGGGGACGGCGGGGGTTGTTGAGCCAAATGTCGCAGCCGGAAACCATCTGGCGGCAAACGTGGACGTCGTAATTTTCGATGAAGACGAGGCTGCCTTTCAACTCGCTGAATTTGCTGAGGTGAATGATGCGCTGGATGAAGCGCTTGCCGTCGTCGTCGCGGGGATGGGCCTTGCCGGAGAAGATGAACTGGACGGGGCGCTGGCGGTCGTGGGCGATTTTGAGGATGTTTTCAAATTGATCGAAGATGAGGGGGGCGCGCTTGTAGGTGGCGAAGCGGCGGGCGAAACCGATGGTGAGGGCGTCGGGATCGAGGAGTTGATCGAAGGCGATGAAATCGGATTGGGCGAGGCGCTGTCCCTGGATGAGGAGGCGGCGGCGGGTGAATTCGATCAGTTCGCGGCGGAGCTTGTAGCGCAAGGCCCAAAGTTCCTCGTCGGAGACGAAGGCTGGGTCGGCGATTTTTTGCCAGAATTCCTTGGAATTGACCACTTTTTCCATGCCCATGCCGGGAGGGCGCCGCCAGAAGGCGGTGGTATCGCCGGCGACGGGGTCTGGGGCGGGCGGGGAGGAGGCGTCGGCCAGTTTGCGCTGCCAGAAGCGGCGGACGGGGCCTTTCATCCAGCTCATGAGATGGATGCCGTTGGTGATGTGGCCGATGGGGACGTCGTCCACTTTTTTGCCGGGCCAGAGGCCCTGCCACATGCGGCGGCTGACCTGGCCGTGGAGTTCGCTGACGCCGTTGGCGGCGCGGGAGAGTTTGAGGCCGAGGACGGTCATGCAGAAAGGTTCGTCCTGGTTCCTGGGGTCCACGCGGCCCATGGCCATCAATTGATCGAGGGAGATACCCAATTGGCCCATGATTTTCATGAGGGAGAAGGAAATGAGGTCGCGGGTGAAACGGTCGTGGCCGGCCTCGACCGGGGTGTGGGTGGTGAAGACGCACTGCTCCCTGGTTTTGGCGAGGGCGTCGGGGAAGGAGAGGCCGGCGGCCATTTTTTCGCGGATGAGTTCGAGGGTGAGGAAGGCGGCGTGGCCTTCGTTCATGTGGAAGACCCGGGGTTGAACGCCCAGGGCGCGCAAGAGGCGGACGCCGCCCACGCCGAGGAGGAGTTCCTGCATGATGCGCATGGCGTTGTCGCCGCCATAGACGCGGCGGGTGAGGTCGCGGTGGTGCTCGGGGTTTTCCGGGCGGTTGGAGTCGAGCAGATAAACGACGGTGCGGCCGACGTTGACCTTCCAGACGTGGAAGAAGACTTCTGTCAAGTCAATGTCCACCACGCAGACGAGGGGCTCGCCCTTGCTGTCGAGGACGGGTTCGAGGGGCAGGTCGCGGGGGTTGAGGAGGGTGTAATACTCGGTCTGCCAGTTGTCCTGGTTGATGGTCTGCTGGAAATAGCCTTCGCGATAAAAGAGGCTGATGCCGGCAAAGCCGAGGTCCAGATCGCTGGCGGCCTTGGCGTGGTCGCCGGCCAAAATGCCGAGGCCGCCGGCGGCGATGGGGAGGGTTTCGTGGAAGCCGAATTCGGCGGAGAAGTAGGCGACGGGGTGCTGGAGGAGTTCGGGGGCGTTTTGGCGGCCCCAGGTCTGGGTGTCGCGCAGATAGGCCTGGAATTCGTGGAGGACGAGCTTGACGCGGCGGGCGAATTCGACGTCCTGGAGGCGGACGCGCAGTTCGTAATCGGAGACTTCGCGGAGGACGGCGACGGCGTTGTGATAGAGGTTTTGCCAGCAACGCGGGGAAAGCTCGTTGAAGATTTCCTGGGGGCTCTGGTTCCAGGTCCACCACAAGTTGCGGGCGAGGCGGTTGAGGCCGGCGATGATGTCGGTGACTTCGGAAGAGGATAAAGGGGTGGCGCTCATAATGGCAAATCAAGATTCAACTTTGGCCACATTACGCCGATGAGGGCGGGGCGCAAGAGGAACGGGGGGAGGGGAAATGCAAGGGTGCATTTCACTTTTTTGGGTTCCCCTCTTAATCTTAATCGTAATCTTAATCTCTGTCGCCTCGGCCCGAAATGGTCTGAGATTAAGATTAGGATTAAGATTAAGATTAAGAAAAGACAACCCAAGAAAATGAAATGCACCCAAATGCAAAATGAAGAATGCAAAATGCAGAATGAAGATCGCTGGATGCCGGGACTGGAGTTGCTTTCCTTGCTGGCAAGTTGGCGGGGGGTTGTTTAGGATGGGCGGCGAGATATGAGGACGATGGCAAAAGAACTGGCGCGGGAGTGGTTTGGGGGCCTGGGACGGGGGACGCTGCTGTGCCGGGACATTGCGGTTTCGCTGGGGAAGGTCAAGCCGGTGTGGCGGGACGTGGTTTACCAGATGTATTTTATCGGGGTGAAATCGCAGATGGTGGTGATCATCACGGGGATGTTCACGGGGATGGTGTTGTGCGCGCAGACGTTTTTCCAGTTTCACCGGGTGAAGATGGAGAGCGCGACGCTGGCGGTGGTGAGCGTGGCCTTGGGGAGCGAGCTGGGGCCGGTGCTGACGGGATTGATGGTGGCGGGGCGGGTGGGAGCGGCCATCGCGGCGCAAATCGGGACGATGCGGGTGACGGAACAAATCGACGCGCTGCGCACGCTGGCGGCGCACCCGGTGGATTACCTGGTGGTGCCGCGATTTCTGGCGATGTTCCTGACGATGCCGTTGCTGACGGTGGAATCCGTCGCGCTGGGGATCGGGGCGGCGTATCTGGTGGCGTCGTTTCTGCTGGGGATCAACCAAGCGGACGCCTGGCATCAAATGGTGCGGCACACCGACGACATGGACATACTGAAGGGGATCATCAAAACCTTCGTGTTTGGCGGGGTGATCGCGGTGGTGTCGTGCTACAAGGGGCTGAGCTGCAGCGAAGGGGCGGTGGGGGTGGGCCTGGCGACGACGGAGGCGGTGGTTTATTCGTCCATCACCATCCTGATCTCGAATTTCTTTTTGACAATGCTGCTGAACGCGCTGCTGCAATGATGATTGAAGTGCACAATTTGAAAAAGAGCTTCGGGGCGCTGCGCGTCCTGGACGGGGTGGAATTCGCCATCGAGAAAGGGGAGGCGGTGACGATCATCGGGGTGAGCGGGGGTGGCAAGAGCGTCCTGCTCAAGCTGCTGATCGGGCTGATCCCGCCGGACGGGGGGGAAATTCATATTGAGGGGCAGCAGATCACGGGGATGGACGAGCGGGAGTTGCTGCGAGTCCGCCGCAAATTCGGCATGCTCTTCCAGAGCGCGGCGCTGTTCGATTCGCTGACGGTGGAGGACAATGTCAACTTTCTGCTGCGCCGGGAGGGCCGGACGCCGGCGGCGGAGATTACGCGCCGGGTGGCCGAGGTGCTGGAGCTGGTCGGGCTGGAGGGGACGCAAAAGAAGATGCCGGCCGAACTGTCGGGGGGGATGCGCAAGCGGGTGGGCCTGGCGCGGGCGGTGGTGTACCGGCCGGAGATCGTGCTGTACGACGAGCCGACGACGGGGCTGGACCCGATCGCGGCGGACAGCATTGACCAATTGATCAGCCGGGTGGTGGAGACATTTAATGTGACGTCCATTGCGGTGACGCACGACATGCGGAGCGCGCGGCGGATCAGCCGTCGGATCTTGATGCTGCACGAGGGCCGGATTTACGCGGACCAAACGCCGGAGGAGATATTTAAATCCGAAGATCCGGTGATCCACCGGTTCGTCAACGGGATCGCCGATCCGCTTGAAAAATCATCCTTGGTATGAACGAGACACGATTTGGCTGGAAGGTGGGATTTTTTGTATTTGTGGGCCTGGTGCTGGGGGCGCTGCTGATCCTGAACTTCAGCAAGGGCCCGCTGGTGTTTCACTCGACCTACAAGCTGCACATCACGATGCCGACGGTGGCGGGTTTGAAACCGGCGGCGGACGTGATGATGGCGGGAGTGCCGGTGGGCAAGGTGGTGGCGACGGAGTTGGGCCTGGACGGGCGGTCGGTGGACATCAGGGTGGAGATCCTGGCGAAGTACCGGATTCGGGAAGGGGCCAGTTTTCACATTGACGCGCTGGGTTTTTTGGGGGATCAATATATTGAAGTGACGCCGGCGAAGGAAACGGCGGCGCCGGGGCGGCCCGGGGCGTATTTGACCAACGGCGCCACGGTGGCGGGGGCGGCGCCGTTCAACATGCAGGAGGCGGTGCGTTCCATATCGGATTTGGTGGATCAAGGACAGAAGACGTTGAAGGACATGGACAAAGCGATAGACAGCATCAACAATTCCATTTT
>JBEKUQ010000007.1:0-15933 GCA_049514835.1 Verrucomicrobiota bacterium
GCTCCTGGCTAATGGCGACGACCCCAACCTCGCCCCGTTGCTGGACGTGACCCATTGCCCGGTCAAACGCTTCGGCCTGGGCGAGGACCACAGCATCCACGCCTTCAATCTCCGCTACGGCCCCACCGCCGCCGAATTTGAAATCCCCAGCTTCAAGTTCCATCTCAATCTGGTGGGGGAATTCAACGTGCGCAACGCCTTGGCCGTGATCGCCGCGGCCAAGCACTGCGGCTTGTCAAACAAACAAATCCAGTCCGGCTTCGACACCTTCAAAGGCGTGCGCCGCCGGATGGAAGTCCGCGGCGTCCCCGGCGGCATCACCGTGATAGACGATTTCGGCCATCATCCCACCGCCATCCGGGAAACCTTGCGCGCCTTGCGCGGCCGCTATGCCCGCGAGCGTCTCTGGGCCGTGTTCGAGCCTCGCAGCAACACCACGCGCCGCAATATCTTCCAGCGCGAGCTGGCCGAAGCCTTCGCCGACGCCGATGTCGTCATCCTCGCCCAGGTCGCGCGCCTGGAATTGCTCAAGCCGGAAGAACGCCTCAATCCCGACAAGCTCATGCAAGATCTCAAGGCCGCCGGCAAGACCACCGCGTATCTGCCCCATGCCGACGCCATTGTCGCCCACCTCAAAAAGGAAGCCGCCGGCGGCGACGTGATTTGCGTTTTCAGCAACGGCGGTTTCGGTGACATCCACGACAAACTCCTCGCCGCGCTGGGCCGCGGCAAATTCTAAACGCCGCTCCCAACCCGAGCCCTATGAATACGCCGAATGACTTTTGGACCGCGGATTTTCCCTGGGTGAATATAGACACCTGGGTAGGGGCTGGCATCGTCGCCGCCGTCATGGGAATGATGGCCTGGTTCATGGGCGAGGCCATTCGCCTGTTGATCAACAAAGCCGTCAAAAAGCAGCCCGGCAAGCCGGACAAGACGGGCGTTGTCTTCCTTGGTCAGTTGGCCCGCGTGGGCGTCTGGCTGGCGGCCATTCATTCCTACGCCAGCCTGGTCCCCGCCGTAAAGGAATTGCTCGATCCCCACACCTTCGTGGGAGCCGCCATTTACGCCTTCATTGTGGGTGCCGCCGCCTGGCTGATTGGCCGCGCTTTGCGTCTGGCCGTCCACCGCGTCCTGGAAAAACGCGGCGAATCGGTGGACCAGACCGCCGTCCGTTTTCTCGGCCAATTGGCCCGGGTGGGCGTCTGGATTTTTGCCTTCATTGCCTACGCCCACTTGATCCCGGCGCTCCAGAGATTCGGCACCACGTGGCTGGCCAGCGCCGGAGTCGTCGCCGTCGTCGTCGGCATGGCCGCCCAAAACACTCTCGGCAACCTGATCGCCGGCGTCTCCCTGGTCCTTTACCGGCCCTTCCATCTGGGCGACGAGCTTCAGGTCAGCACCCCCGGCGGCCTGGAAACCGGCGTGGTGGAAAACATCAGCCTCGGCTACACCCTCTTGCGCACCGGCGACGAACGCCGCCTCGTCATCCCCAACAACCTCATCGCCAACCAGACCATCATCAACCGCTCCATGTCCACCCAGCCCGTCCCTTTCGAGCTCGTCCTGACCCTCGAACACGATGCCGATCTGGACAAAGCCCGCCAAATCCTCCTCGAGGTCGCCCGGCAGCAGCCCAAGGCCCTGGGCACTCCCACCTGCCGCCTGACCAATTTGTCCGGCGCGGGCCTGACCGTCACGCTGACCGCCTGGGCCGCCAGACCCCAGGCCGTCCCCGACATGAAATGCGACCTGCTCGAAGGCGCCAAAAAGCAATTGGATCTGGCTTGCATTAAATTACACCGCGATTATCCTGTTATAGCGCGCTCTAGTTGAATAACCCAAGCGCCAGTCACTGGCCGCCAACCACCGTAAACCCATGAGTTTGTCAAAAAGATTATTGGTCCTGGCCGGCACAAAAAAAGGCCTGTTCCTTTTTCAGACCAGCGACCGCCGGCGCTGGAAACGCCGCGGCCCCTTCCATCCCGGACGCGAAATCAACCATGCCATCTGCGACCCGCGCGATGGCCGCCTCTGGGCCGCCGTCAACGACTCCTGGTTCGGGTGCGAGCTGGCCAGCTCGCCGGATTTGGGCAAAACCTGGAAGAACGTGCCCCTGAAATTTCCCGGACAATCCGGCGTCAAACTCGAGCGCATCTGGCACCTTGAAGCGGGACACGCCAGCCAGCCGGGCGTCCTGTTTGCCGGCGTCGCGCCCGCCGCCCTGTTTCGCACCGAGGACGGCGGGCAAAGTTGGAGCGAGGTCGCCAGCTTGACGCAACACCCGACCCGGCCGCGCTGGCATCCCGGCGCCGGCGGCCTTTGCCTGCATTCCATTGTGATTGACAACAAGCAGCCGCAACTGATGTTCGTCGGCATCTCCGCCGTCGGCGTTTTCCGGACCGAGGACGGCGGGCAGAGCTGGCACGCGGCCAACCACGGCACGCGGGCCGAATTCCTTCCCGAAAAACATCCCGAATTCGGCCAGTGCGTCCACAAGCTCCTCCGCACGGACGGTGATTCGCCCAGGCTCTATCAACAAAATCATTGCGGCGTCTATCGCAGTTCCGACGAAGGAAAGAACTGGCGCGAGATTTCCGCCGGACTCCCCTCCGATTTCGGGTTTCCGTTGGCCGTGCATCCCCTCCAGCCCGCCACCCTATACGTCCTCCCGCTAAAGGGCGCGGAATTCCGTTGTCCGCCGGAGGGCAAGCTGCGCGTGTTCCGCAGCCGGGACGCCGGCGACACCTGGCAGCCCCTTGCCGCCGGCCTGCCCCAGGAAAACGTCTATGCCGGAATTTATCGAGAAGGCATGGCCATGGACTCCCTCGACCCGGCCGGAATCTACTTCGGCACCAACACCGGAAAGATTTTCAGGTCCGACAATGAAGGCGATTCCTGGCGCCTCCTGGCCGACAATCTGCCCCCGGTCTATTCCCTCGCCACCGGTTATGTTTGACCTTGCGTTCATGAAGCCGTGCCCGGTCATGCCTCTCCAGCGCCTCTCCCTATGCCAGCCCCCGTCACGCGATTTGAACCGGCCCATTTTATCAATCGCGAGTTGAGCTGGCTGGAGTTTAACCAGCGCGTGCTCAACGAGGCGCGCGACCCCGGCAATCCCCTGCTCGAACGGCTCAAGTTCCTTTGCATCACCGCTTCCAATCTCGACGAGTTCTTCGAGGTGCGCGTGGCCGGGCTGAAGCAGCAAATCGAAAGCGGGGCGACCGGGCGCGGCCGGGACGGCTTGACGCCGGCGGAAACCTTGCGCGCCGTCCAGACGCGCATCCGGCGGATGGTGCGCGACCAGTATATCTGCTGGCGGCGGGAATTGGCGCCGGCCCTGGCCCAAAACGGCATCCGCTTTCTCAAACCACCGCAATTGGCGCGGGCGGATTTGGAATGGCTGGAAAATTTTTACCGCACCCAGGTGCTGCCCGTCCTCACGCCCCTGACCATTGATCCCAAACATCCCTTCCCGCAACTGCTCAATAAATCGCTCAACATCATCGTGCAGGTGGAAATGAAGACGGGGAAGGAAACACTCCGGCATCTGGCGGTGGTGCAGGCGCCCCGCGTGCTGCCGCCCGTCGTGCGCCTGGCGCGGGAGGGGCGGGATTATGTTTTTCTGGGCCGCGTCATCGGCTGGTTTTTGCGGGAGATTTTTCCCGGCACCAAAATCCTGGGCCACTGGCATTTTCGCGTGACACGCAACAGCGAGCTTTACATTGACGAGCAGGACATGGGCAATTTGCTCAAGGCCGTGGAAAAGGAACTGCACAACCGGCGCAAGGGGGACGCCGTGCGGCTGGAGATTGACCAGGATTGCCCGGAGGCCATTCGCAAGGCGCTGCTGGGCACGCTGCGGCTGACGGAGGACGACGCTTATCTGATTGACGGTCCGCTGTCGCCGGCACGCCTGATGGCCATCTATGAGGGCGAGCACTCGCCGGAATTGCGGGAAAAACCGTTTGTCGCGCTGCCCCCGGCGGCGGTGCGAAATCATCCTGTTCTTTTCGACGCCATCCGCCAGCGGGACATTTTGCTGCACCATCCTTACGAGAGTTTCGGCACGGTGGTTGATTTTCTTGAACAAGCGGCCCGGGACCCCGGCGTCCTGGCCATCAAACTCACGCTTTACCGCACCGGCGGCGACACCCGGATCATCGGCGCCCTGAGGCAGGCGGCCACCCAGGGAAAGCAAGTCACCGCGGTCGTCGAATTGCGCGCCCGTTTCGACGAGGCCAGCAACATCGAGTGGAGCCGCCAGCTCGAGGAGGCGGGCGTCCACGTCGTCTATGGCCTGGTCGGCTACAAGATCCACTGCAAAATGTGCCTGGTCGTCCGCCGGGAGGAGGAGGGCATCCGCCGCTACGTTCACCTGAGCACGGGCAATTACAACCCGACCACCGCCTGTCTTTACACCGACATCGGGCTGCTGACCTGCCACCCTGATTTTGGCGAAGACGCGACCAACCTGTTTAATTTATTGACAGGCATCGGCCGGTTTCAGGCGACGCGCAAGCTGCTCGTCTCCCCCTACCAATTGCACGACCGCATCCTCCAGCTCATCCGGCGCGAGGCCGAAAACGCCCGGCTGGGCCGCCCGGCCCGCATCATCGCCAAGATGAACGCCCTGCTCGACGGAGAAATCATCCAGGCCCTTTACCGCGCGTCCCAGGCCGGCGTGAGAATTGATCTCCTGGTCCGCGGCATCTGTTGCCTGCGCCCGCAATGGCCGGGCGTGAGCGACCACATCACCGTGCGCAGCGTGGTGGACCGGTTCCTGGAACACAGCCGCATCTATTATTTTGAAAACGCCGGCCGGCCCGACATCTTCCTCGGCAGCCCGGACTGGATGCCGCGAAATTTTTTCCGCCGGATCGAGGCCGTCTTCCCGATTGAAGACCCCGCTTTGCGCGAACGGGTGAAAAGCGAGCTGCTCGCCATCTCCCTGGCCGACAACCTCAAGTCCTGGCAGCTTCGAGCCAACGGCGAATATGCGCGCCGCCGGCCCTGCGCCGAAGCGCCGCGCCGCAGTCAATTAGAATTCCTCGCCGCGCCCTCCGCCGCGGCAAAACCGGCGCCTGCCGCTGAACTTAAACTCACGCCCTTCGGCGCCCGGGCGTAAAGCCGTCAGGTTTTGCACAGGTGGCGGGAGAACGGAGGTTGATCATCGGGCAGTCTTTCCGGCGCGGAATTTTCCGCTGGCGCGCCGCGGCTTCCGTGGTAAGTTTGCCAGGCTTGACCGGGGTTTCTTGCCGCCCGTTTCCCACGACTTTGCGCACGCGCGCAGAACGGAGCAGCGGAGAACGCGAACCAGGGTCTTGAAAATTGAACTCAAAAAGCGAACAACTGCTCCTGCTCATCCTGGGCGCCATCCAGTTTTGCACCACCCTGGATTTTGTCATCATTCTGCCGCTGGAGCCGCAATATATGCGCCTCATGCACATCAACCCGGCCCAGTTCAGCCTCGTCGTCTCCTCATACGCCATTGCGGCCGGGGTTGCCGGGTTGGCCGCGGGATTCTTCCTCGACTTGTTGGATCGCAAAAGCGCCTTGCTGGGGCTGTTCTGCGGTTTCGGCGTGGGCACGCTGCTCTGCGCGCTGGCTCCCACTTATCCCATGCTGGTGGCGGCGCGCGCCGTGGCGGGCGCATTTGGCGGCGTGACCGGCGCCCTCGTCCTGTCCATTGTCGGTGATGTCATCCCCGAGGAACGCCGGGGCGCGGCCATGGGCCTGGTCATGTCGTCTTTCTCCGTCGCCTCCATCGTCGGCCTGCCGCTGGGCCTCTGGCTGGCCGCCAAGTTTTCCTGGCATGTGCCCTTTTTCATTATTGCCGCCGTCTGTGTGCCGATTCTCCTGGCCGTTTGGCTGCGCGTGCCCTCGCTGCGCGGGCATTTGCAGCACGCCGGCGAGCGGCATCCCGCGGCCCGCTTATGGGCGGTGCTGATGGAGCCCAACCATCAATTGGCCTTTGTATTCACGGCCGCCCTGACGTTCGCCGGGCTGACCATCTTCACCAACCTGGCGACCTACATGGAGTTCAACGTGGGGTTGAGCGACGCGCAACTGCCTCTGATATACTTGACAGGAGGAATCTGCACCGTTTTCAGCATGAACTGGATCGGCCGCTGGGCCGATCGCGCCGGCAAATTGCGCGTCTTCACCCTCATGTCCATGTCGGCCGCCGTCCCCATCATCGCCCTGACCAATCTCCCCCGCGTGCCGCTGCCCGTGGCGCTGGCCTGCTCCACCCTGCTCATGATCTGCATGTCGGGCCGCTTCGTTCCCGCCATGGCCATGCTGACGGGCGCGGTGGAATCCCGCTTCCGCGGCGGTTTCATGAGCGTCAATTCCTCCGTGCAACAATTTGCCTGCGGCCTGGCCGCCTGGGCGAGCGGGGCCATCGTCGGGCAGGGGCCAAACCAGGAAATCACCCATTTTCCCCTCGTGGGGATCGCCTCGCTGTCCTGCGTCTTCTCCTGCATCTGGCTGGCGCGGTTTCTCAAGCCCGCGGCCCGCGACCTGGCCGGCGCGCCCGTCTTGGCCGAGCCGGTCTGATCGGCGGCGCCGGTGTCAGCTAAGAGCGCGCCCGCCCGGCCCGGCGGTCGCGGAACAGTGAAACGCACACCACGAACAGCCCGGCACAGACGATCATCATGATCGAATAGAAATAAAAGACCGACCCGCCTTGCGCTTTGAAGTAGCGGTGATTCAGGCCCGTGATGATGACGATGAGCAATTGCCCGGCCGCGTTGGCCAGATACCAAAGCGCCATGATCACGCTCTTGAGGTGGAGCGGCGCCTGCTCAAAGGCAAACTCCAGCGCCGAGGCCGAGAGCAGGACTTCGCCCGCTTCCAGCACCGTGTAAGGCGCCAACTGCCAGAGCACGCTTAATGGCCGCCCGGCGTCGAGTTGGTCCTGCACCATGCCGGAAATTATAAATGACGCTGCTGCCAGCAACATCCCCGCCGACATCCGGCGCAGCGGCGTCGGATTGAGCCCGAGCCGGCGCGCCAGCGGATAGATTCCCAGTGTCAGCACCGGCACCCAGATCATGACCAAAAGCGCCCCGGATCCCTGCATGGTTTCTCCGGTCAGGAGATGAAACGCCTTCATCGAGTTGCCTTGCAGCACCCAGGTGGAATTGACCTGATTGAACAACGCCCAAAACATCGGAATGGGCGCGAAGATCATGAGGATGCCAAGCACCGCTTTCAAATCCTCCTGTTTCTCTCCCGCCGGGCGGACGCGCTTCTCCTGCCGCGCCGGCGGTTTGTGAACGTAATAGCGCCGCCCCATCCAGAACACCAGCGTGGCCAGCCCCATGAAAATCCCCGGGACGGCAAACGCCAGCCGGTAGCCCAAGCCCAGCTTCTCGCTGTGCAACCAGGGCACAATGAAAAACGCCCCCGCCGCCCCGACGTTGACGGCCCAGTAAAACCAGCCGTAAACCTTCGTCATCAAATGCTCCTGGTCAGCCCCAAATTGGTCTCCCACAAACGCCGCCACACTTGACTTGATTCCGCCCGCCCCGATGGCAATGAGCGCCAGCCCGGCGAAAAGTCCGAGCCTCGTCCCCTCGCCCGCCGCCAGCGTGACCTGGCCCAGACAATAAACCAGCGAAAGGCTGAAGATCGTCCAGTAGCGGCCCACCCACCAATCCGCCAGCCAGCCTCCCAGCAGCGGCAGAAAATAGACCGCCATGCCGAACAGATGCAGAACTTGCGTGGCATGGTTGCTGCTCATCTGCAGCCGGTTGACCAGATACATCTCCATGATCCCCATCAGCCCGTAATAGCTGAAACGCTCGCAGGCTTCGTTGCCGACAATATATTTGATTTGCGGCGGAAAACGATCGCGGCTTGCCGCGGCGGAAGCCGCACTGGGCGGGGCGGTGGACTCGCTCATGGCACGCTCTGTTTGGCGGGTTTCATAGGCGGGGCAAAGTTACAGGATGAAAATCAGAATTAGGAGGCTAAACCGTTCTTTCCGCCGCGCCCGCCGCCTCCCGCACCCGTTCCATGATGACATCCGCCATGAGCGGCTCGCTCCCCACGCTCGCAGCGTACCAGACCCGTTTGCCTTCGTGCTCCGTCGGGTTGCGCCACGTCGGCTGGCCCAGCTTCAACCGCTCCCGCACCACTGCCTTGGGCGCGCCCAGCATCACCGGGATGTCCTCGTAGGAATGCAATCCGTCGCTGATGAAAAACGGCGCCACCACCATGTCCTTCGTTTGCGCCAGCTTGTAGCAATCCCCGATGCGCGGCTCCTCCTCCATGAACAGGGCGTGGACCTGCGCAAAAAGGTTCCTGGCCCGGATCAACTCCACCTGCCGCTCGATGGCTTTCCGCGAATTTTCGTTGCTGCCCGTGCCGTGCCCGGCGATGAACAGCGTCGTCTCCGCCGGCTTGGGCGCGCGCGGGAACGGGAATCGCTCCACGATCTCCCGCGCCCGCGCCAGCAGGACCTCCGTCATGCGCGGATGCGTCCCCACCGGCTGGCAGTAAAAAAATGTTTGACTGCCGCGCCGTTGGACGCGCGGGAAACCGGTTTCCCCCGCCTGGCAAAAACCCAGTTCGCGCGGGATCACTTCCTCCGTGAAATAGCCGTCGCTGATAAACAGCGGGACCGCAAAAACGCGCGCGGCGAAAATTCCGCGCATCACCTGCGCCAGAGACGGCTCCTGCTTCCAGAAACACTCCTGCACCTGCGCGAAAATGCCGCGCCGCCGCAATTCGTCCGCGTGCTGCCACGTTGGCGCGGCCGATTCCGCGTTGAGCGTCGAGCCGTGCCCGGCCAGCACCAGCGCCGCGTCTGAAAAATCATCGGTCATGAGGAATCCAGTTTAGCCAGGCCGCCGGGAAGCGCAACCAAAGCGGGGATGGAGATTGGAAACGGCGTATCGCCGCGCAAAACGGTTGACAATTGGTTTGTTCCGGGGCGAGATTATGCTGGTGAAGATGACACGGACAGGACAAGTGACCATACCTCCGGCGATGCGCCGCAAGCATGGGCTGTTGGCGCAGGCTGAAGTGGAATTGGTGGACCAACCCGATGGCGTGCTCGTCGTCAGGGCCGCGACAACTTCACGCGGCAAACGCGTTCTGGCGACATTGCTCCGCGGAGGCAAAATCAAAGGCCGGACGGATGACTGGCTGGCGTTGACACGCGAATGACCTTGGTTGATACCAGTGTCATTGCCGACATTTTCACCAAGGATCCTGACTGGTTTCCGTGGTCCAGCGCCCAAATCGAGCGCGCCGCCAGTCATGGGCCGGTTGCCTATGACGCCATGATCTTCGCCGAGCTGGCTGTCAAGTTTGACACCCAAAGGGACTTGGAAAACCGGCTCTCCGCCTTCACCTATTTGCCGCTCCCGCTCAACGCCGCTTTTCAAGCGGGGAAGGCCTTTGAAAAGTACCGGCGGGCAGGCGGCAAAAAAGCGCGTCCGCTTCCGGACTTCTTTATCGGGGCGCACGCCTATGTCGCCCACCTCCCATTGCTCACCCGCGATCCCCGGCGCGTCAGAACATTTTTTCCCTCCGTGCGGCTGATCACACCTTGAAAATTCGCAAATTAACACGATAAGGCGGCTCTGGTTGCTGTTCAGCGCAGGAAGATTTTTTCTGTTTCGGCGGTCGCCTGGTCCAGATCGCGCAGCAACTGATCCCAATTCACGCTCAGACCCGTCGCCGCCACCGACGGCTCCAGCGTCGCGCCTTCCAGCGCGTGCGCCTCCACCAGCCGTTGCGAAGTTTTTTGGTCGCGCAAAAAATCGTAAAGCCGCTGCGCCGCCTCCGGATGCGGACAGTTGCGGATCACGCCGACCGTGTTGGGGAGAAACAGCGTTTCCGGCGTGACCGGCAGCGCCACGATGGGCGCGCCCTCCTGCTGCGCGTCCGCGATGTCGTCCGAATCCGCCAGGCCGATCCAGGCCTCGCCCCGCGCGACCTGCTTCACCACCACCGAGTTGCCGTCCACCACCAGTGGTTGGTTGGCGGCCAGCGCGCGGCACCAGGCCTGCCACGCCGCGTCGCCCCAGCGCTGCCGCAGCGCCAGGAAATGGGTGGAGGTCGTGCCGAAGAGGGGGTAGGCCAGCGCGACCCTGCGCGCCCAGATTTTATTGGTGACATCGCTCCAGGCGCGCGGCGCATCGGCCGGCCTGATAAAATTGGTATTGACAACCATGCGGCGGGTGCGGTAGCCTAGATGGGTCCAGCCGTTCGTCTCCCGGAAGAGGCCCCGCGCCGCCAGTTGGCGGGTGCGAAATTCCTCGTTGTTCCAAAAAACGTCGCATTGCGGATAGTACTCCTCTTGCAAAAGCCGGTTGACCAGCCCCACCGTTTTCACCGCTTCGCTGTCAAATACCGTCTTCACCTGGATGCCGGTTTGCTTTGCAAAATCCTGCAGAATCGGCTCGGCATAAACTTGATCCTGCGAGGTGTACACGACCACGATGGGACGGCGGTTGCAGCCAGCCAATAAGAAGCAGGCCAGCACAAGGGAGGTGAATGGCCGGCAGAATTTCATGGTCATAATTGCGACAGCTCAATTTCGGGTGGTAATGCCCCGGTCATGACTGGGCTGGGAAAGGTAGGGCGGGCAGCGGAGTGCCTGCCCTACCACCCGAGACTGACGCAGTGCGACTAACGCGATATTCATAGCTCGTTGTTTACTATAGGCCAATCCTGCGCGGTCGCGCGAGTGCGTTTGGTGATGCGCCCCCGCCTCAGTTCCAGCACCTCGTCGCACAAGGCCAGCACTTCCTCCCGGTCGTGCGTGACATAGAGCATCGGCACCTTGAACTCGTCCCGCACCCGCCGCAAATACGGGATGACCCGCGCCTTCAGCGCCTCGTCCAGGCTTTGCAGCGGCTCATCCAGCAGGAGCAGCCGCGGCGACGTCAACAACGCCCGCGCCAGCGCCACCCGCTGCTTTTCCCCGCCGGACAATTCCGTCACCCGCCGCCGCGCCAGCGCCTGGATCTCCAAAACTTCCGTGATGTGCCCGAAGCTGAACAGCGGGCCGCCGCGCGATTCCCGTTTCCGCCCGTAAAGAAGATTCTGCCGCACGGAAAGATGCGGAAACAGCGCCAGGTCCTGCGGCACATAGCCCATCTCGCGCAGGCGCGGCGGCACCAGCGTCTTGTCCGCGGTGTTGGTCAGCACCCGGTTGTCAAGTTGAATGAATGCCGAGGCGGGCCGCCGCAAGCCCGCGATCAAATCCAGCAGCGACGTCTTGCCCGCGCCCGACGGCCCGAAAATCGCCGTCACCTGGCTCGCCAATGCCACGTCCGCCTCGATGCTGAAATCAGCCGCCGGCAGCGAAATGTTCTGGAGCAGCAGGTTCACAAGTGGATCGGCGGATTGGCGGAGTGGAATGCTTGACTGGGTTCATCGCCGGGGCCGGCGCAGGAGAAGGCATTGCGTGGTCCACACGGCGACAAAGGCCAGCGCCACCGACACGGCCAGCAAACGATAGGCCTGCGCGTCCTGCCCAAGCTGGACGTGCTGATAAATGGAAAGCGACAGGGTCGAAGTCTGGCCCGTAATGTTGCCGGCCACCATGATGGTGGCGCCGAATTCCCCCAGCGCCCGTGCAAAGGCCAGCGTCATCCCGCCCAAAATCCCGCGCCACGCCAGCGGCAGGGTGATGGTGAAGAAGACCCGCGCCTCGCCCGCCCCCAGGGTGCGCGCGATTTGCTCGAAGCGCGGGTTGACCTGCTCGAACGCCACGCGCGCGCACAGCACCAGCAGCGGAAAGGACATCACCCCCAGCGCGACGAGCACGGCGCGCCATGTAAAGACTATTTCCAAATCGAGCGTGTCGTGGAAGAACCGCCCCAGGGCGCCGTGCCGCCCCAGCAGTTTGAGAAGGAGCAAGCCCGTCGCCACCGGCGGCATGACCAGCGGCATCATCACCAGCGTTTCCACCAGCAATTTGCCCGGCCAGTCGCGGCGCGCCAGCAGCCACGCCAGCGCCAGCCCAAAGGGCAGGATGACCAGCGTGCTCAGCGCCGAAACCCACGCCGTGAACCAGACAATTTGCCATTCCTCCGCCGTCATGGAGTGCTATTTTGCATTCAGGAAACCGTATTTCTCGAACACCCGCCCCGCTTCCGGCGAGCCGAGATAATCGAGGAATTTCCGCGCGGACGCCGGGTCCTTCGATTCCTTGACCAGGGCCATCGGATAAACAATGGCCGGCCCTTCGGCGGCCGGCACGGCGCAGGCGATCTTCACCTTCCTCGAAATCGCCGCGTCCGTCTTATACACCATGCCCGCCTCGACATTGCCCGATTCCACCGCCGCCAGCGCCGCCCGCACATTGTCCGTGGGCACGACCTTGGGCGAGAGCGCCGTCCAAAGCCCCAGCTTTTCCAGATATTCCTTGGAATAAATCCCGGCCGGCACGATCCGCGGGTCCGCCAGCGCGATGCGTTTCACCGCGCCCTGCGTCAAATCCTTCGCCGAGCCGATGGCCAGTTTGCTGTCCGCCGCCACCACGATCACCAGCGAGTTGGACAAGCGGTTGCGCCGCGTCTCCGCTGCAATGAGGCCCCTTTTTTCCAACGAATCCATTTGCGCCTCATCGGCGGAGAAAAAAATGTCGGCGGGGGCGCCTTCGCCAATTTGCCGCGCCAGGGTGCTGGACGACCCGAAATTGAGCGCCACCGTTTCGCCGGATTGCCGGCCATAGACCCGCGCGATTTCCTGCAAACTGTCCGTCAAACTCGCCGCTGCGAAGACCACAATCTCGCCGGCCGTTGCCGTGCCCGGAACCAAAACCAACGCCGCCCAACCCGCCAGCCCCGCCGGCACGAGCCTTTGCAGAAATGCCATTTTCATATCACAACGTCGGAGACACGGCACCGCGCCAAATCATCATTCCACCAGGTCAGACCGTCGCGATTGTTACGCCGCCTTTCCCCCGGAGCAATCAGAAAACAGTGCCCGCGCTCCGGCCCAAACCCAACGCCCTCCCTGGCAGCTCATCCCCCGAAATATGTTCAATTTGGGCAAGTTGTGGATTGTCGGTGAAGGGTTCGATTCCCTTCACCCGCTCCAATAAACGTAGTAACCTGTCCATCAAAGCATTACGAAGCATGGGCAGGCTTGAAAACCTCCTGCTGCCAACGGCCACTGCCAACGCGTCCACCAAAAAGCAAGCGCATCCAAAGCGAATGCGGCCGCCGGCTCGAGGCGGCGCCCGCCGATGAGACGGCCGAGGCAGGAAAGCAAGATGCAGGCCATTCGATATAAGGTGAACACCCCATATTGGTCAGGGTGTAAACCCTATATTGTTGTTGCAATAGCAATATAGGGCCATATCTTACTCATGGGAGACGCTGAGGAGGTGGCAGATTTGAACTTTGTAAGACATCTTGAATCGCTGGCTGGAAAACTTGCCCCGATGGGATATGAGGACGGGACAGGCTTCCATTTCGGACGGCCGATATGCGGGGCATCCCCGGCAGCGCGGGAGCGGCCCAGACGAGGCAGACGGCAGAGGAACAGGACCAAGAAGATGCCCGCCGACGCGTCGCCGGCAGCCGCTTCCAACGACACCTCGGCATGTCCTCGGGGCTGACTTCGCCAATTAGAGGCGGTTCCACTCGGCTCTCTTCCAGCGCCGGCCGGGTGAATTCAGCATCAAGCCACGGTGGACGGCTTGTCGAGGCGGACAGCAGATGCTGGCAAGCCGGGCGTCGGCCAGGGTCAACCTGAAGGCCGTGGCGGCGCGAGTTCTTAAGCCCGGTTGGAGCCAGGCCCCGCCTTGAAATATCCGCGATGCCTGAGCTTGAATTTTCCTCCGGCAACGTGTCCCCTCAGCCTGTGCTCAAAACCATTCGGCGGGCCGAGTATGCGGAATTGATAGCGCTGTTTTTCCTGCAAGGCGCGGCGTCCGGCATGTGGCTGGTGCCCTTGAGCGCGTTGCTCGATGCCCACGGTTTGCAGTCAATCAAAGTATGGGCGTTCGCCACCAACGCCCTGGCCGCGTTTGTGTCCCCGCTCCTGTTTGGCGGCATGGCGGATCGCTCGGAGTCGCCGGTTCCGGTCCTGCGCGGACTATCGTTTGCGGCCGCGGTGTGCGCTGGAATGGTGGGCACGGCGATGCAATTTGGCTGGAATCCCTGGCTGGTGTTGGCCTTGATTCAGGCGACGGCGCTTTGCCTGGCGCCGGCTTTCAGCCTGATTTCGTCCATTGTCCTGGCCCGGTTGCAATTCGCCCACTGGGAATTCGGACCGATCCGCGCCATGGCCACCTTGGGCTGGATTGTCGGTTGCTGGGTCATCAGTGCCTGCCACGCCGACAGCTCGGCCCTGGCTCTCTATCTGGCGGCGACCGGATCCCTGCTGGTTTGCTTTTGCGCCGGTTTTGTTCCTGCTCAGAAAACGCTCCGATTGGCCGGGCCACTTTCGTGGCACGCGCGGCTGGGCCTGGACGCGCTCACGCTCCTGAAAAACCGCGACCACCGGGTCATATTCATCATCGTCGCAGCCTTCAATATTCCGCTGACTGCTTTCTATCCCTATGCGCCGCTGCATATTCGCGAACTGGGTCTTACCCGCGTCAGCGCGTGGATGAGCCTGGCGCAAACCACGGAGATCCTCTCGATGTTCGCGCTGGGGGCGCTGCTGCACCGCTGCCGGCTGAAATGGATTTTGGCCAGCGGACTGGCCATCGTTGCTCGCTGGAACAACCCTGCACGGCGCCTGCTATGCCTTGGTCTATATCACGGCCCAGATTTATGTGGAGCAGCGCGTGGACCCTGGATGGCGCGCGCGGGCCCAGGCGTTGCTCAATCTGATGTACAACGGGTTTGGCAGCCTGATCGGTTATTTGGCGTGCGGCTGGTGGTTTGCTGCTCGCTCGCATTCTGGCGGCACGCAATGGCCGGTCTTCTGGTGCGGGTTGGCGGCGGGGATGGCGGTTGTCCTGGTCTATTTTCTGGCCGCGTATCAAGGGCGGAGGGCCGGGCTCGTGGCCAAAATGACGGATCAATAAATCAAGTCAGGAATGCATCCGCGAGCACGGCAACCATCCGCAAGAAGGTTATTTTTATCATAAACTATCATTTACGATTAAAATGTATCACATGCAAGAAAAAAGTTGCAAAAGATAGCAAATGATGTATTTTAAGGTCAAAAGGAACCATTTGACCTATGGAAAAAACTGAAAACACGAAGAAAACGAAGTGGTATTCGATCCGGGAGGCCGCCGAATATCTGGATGTGGGAGAACCGACCCTCTACCGTTGGATGCGCGAAGGCAAAATCACCTTCCGCAAGGTGGGGGATTCCACGCGATTCTGGCAGGAGGACCTGGATTCGGTCATGCAAATTACCTACAGCACGAACGACCTGGATAAAGCGCGGGCCGTGTGCCCGGTCTGCCGGCACGATGAATTGGTGGAAGGCAAGGTGCGCGGCGCCGGACTGGTATATTTCGTGCCCAAAAAGACGAAATTCTGGACGCTCAAGGACAGTTTCGTCGAAACGACCGGGCGGATGTGTACGCGCTGCGGGGCGATTGCCTGGTATGGCGACACCGGCAAGCTGGCCAAACTGCGCATCCCGTCCCCCGCGAAAGAGGCCAAGGAGGTCGAACCCTCCGCGGAAAAAGCGGAACCTTGAATTGCACTCAACAACTCCCAAAGACGTTATGAAACCAATTATGAATCAGCGGCGGACGGCGTTCACTCGCATCGAGTTGCTTGTGGTGATTGTGATCTTTCTTGTTTTCCTGCTAGCCGCATCGCTCTTTCTGCCGCAGCACATGGTCCATGCGTCTGCCAATCGTATCTCTTGTCTGAACAACCTCAAAGAAATCGGCACGGCTTACCGGCTTTGGGCCGAGGATAATGGGGATTTGGTGCCTTCCCAACAGACGGTGATCAGCAATGGGTGGAAGGATTTCCTCACCAA
>JBEKUQ010000008.1:0-14619 GCA_049514835.1 Verrucomicrobiota bacterium
GAGGGCAAGTATATCAAGCAATCGGGCGGCCGCGGCCAGTACGGCCACGCCTGCGTGCGGGTCGCGCCCAATGGCAAAGGCAAGGGCGTGGAAATTGTCAACAAGATCGTTGGCGGGACCATTCCCAAGGAATTCATCCCCCCGATCATTGACGGCATTGAAGAGGCCTGCAAAAGCGGCGTTTATGCCGGCTACCAGGTCATTGACATCAAGGTGGAGATCTTCGACGGCTCCTTCCACGAAGTGGACTCCAACGAGATGGCCTTCAAAATGGCGGGCATCTTCGCCCTGAAAGACGCCTTCAAGCGCGCCAAGCCCATCGTGCTCGAGCCGATCATGAAGGTCGAATTGGTCACCCCCGAAGAGTATCAGGGCGACCTGGTGGGCGACATGACCCGGCGGCGCGGCATCATCCACGGCATCAACTCCAAGGACGGCCAGGTCACGGTCAACGCCGACGTGCCCTTGAAGGAAATGTTCGGCTACGCCACCGCCATCCGCTCCCTCTCCAAGGGCCGCGCCTCCTATTCCATGGAACCCTTGACCTTTGCCCAGGTTCCGGCCAGTATCCTCACCACAATCTTGGACGAGGCGGGCAAAAAGCCCGGCCCCAGAAGCTAAACCCATTAACCTTGTTCTTTTTATATGGCTGGACAACGCATCCGAATCCGACTCAAGGCCTTTGACCACCGCGTCATTGACCAGTCGGCCCACGAAATCGTCGAAACGGTCAAACGCACCGGCGCCCGCGTGGCCGGCCCCATTCCTCTTCCCACCCGCATCGAGCGCTTCACCGTCCTGCGCTCCCCGCACTCCGACAAAAAATCCCAGGAGACCTTCGAGCAACGCACCCACAAACGCCTCCTCGACATCATCGAACCGACCGCCAAAACGGTGGATGAACTCAAAAAACTCAACCTCCCCGCCGGCGTGGACATCACCATCAAAATTTGACTTATGCTCGGATTGCTCGGAAAAAAACTCGGCCAGACCAACGTCTATGACGCTCATGGCGTGCTCGTCCCCGTCACCATCGTCCAGGTCGGCCCCAACCGCGTCATCCAGACCAAAACCGTCGCCACCGACGGCTACAACGCCGTCCAACTCGGCTTTGACGACCAAAAAGAGCAGCGCATGACCAAGCCCCTGCTCGGCCATTTCAAAAAACACGGCGCCCTCCCCACCCGTCGCATCGGCGAATTCCGCGATTTCTCCCTCCCCGTCAAACCCGGCGACGTCATCGGCGCCGCCATCTTTGCCCAGGGCGATTTCGTGGATGCCATCG
This sequence comes from Verrucomicrobiota bacterium, assembly GCA_049514835.1. GTDB lineage: Bacteria > Verrucomicrobiota > Verrucomicrobiia > Limisphaerales > Palsa-1400 > JBEKOF01. Next base: position 1,286 of record JBEKUQ010000008.1, read on the forward strand.
GCGTCACCAAGGGCCGCGGCTTTGAAGGCGTCATGAAGCGCCACAACTTCCGCGGCGGCGACGCCTCCCACGGCGCCAAAGGCTGGCGCCGCCGTTCCGGCGCCATCGGCCAGCGCCTCTTTCCAGGCACCGTCATGCGCGGCATGAAAATGCCCGGCCACATGGGCCAGGTCCGCCGCACCGCCCAGAATCTCCAAATCATCCAGGTTCGCGACGCCGACAACCTTCTCCTCATCAAGGGAGCCATTCCCGGCGCCAACAACGATTACGTCCTCATCCGCGAATCCAAAAAACTCCCCAAAGGCTCCGACCGCGCCAAGCGCCGCGTCGAAATCAAAACCGCCGCCTTGGCCAAGGGCGCCAAAACCGCCGCCAAGCCCGCCGCCAAACCGGCCGCTGCTCCCGCCGCCAAACCGGCCGCTGCTCCCGCCGCCTCTCCCGCCACCGCCAAACCCGCCGCCGCCACCAAGCCATAATCTATGAAGCTCACCGTCAAAGACATGCGTGGCAACGACCAGGGCGAAATGGAAGTCAACATCGCCCTCATTGAAAACGGCAGCGCCACCCAGGCCGTTCACGACACCATCGTCGCCTTCCGCTCCGCCCAGCGCATGGGCACCGCCTGCACCAAGAACGTCGGCGAAGTCGCCGGCACCAACAAAAAACCCTGGCGCCAAAAAGGCACCGGCCGCGCCCGCGCCGGCTCCTTCCAATCCCCCCTCTGGCGCGGCGGCGGCGTCGTCTTCGGTCCCAGGCCCCGCGATTTCTCCACCAAGGCCAACCGCTCCGTCAAGCGCCTCGCCCTCCGCAAGGCCCTCTCCGAACGCCTCAAGGCCGGCGACGTCATCGTCCTTGACGACCTCAAGCTCGCCTCGCCCAAAACCAAGGAATTCCTCGCCGTCCTTTCCGCCTTCCAGCTCAAGGGCAGCGCCCTGATTGTGGTCAACGACGATCCCAATCTCCGCCTCGCCTCCCGCAATGTCCCCCGCGTCGAGCTCACCACCCCGCAGGACCTCAACACCTACCAACTGTTGCGCGGCGACCATATCCTTTTCACCCGCGGCGCCTTTGCCTCCCTCGCGGAACGTCTCAACAAGCCCTGACATGAACTCCTTTACCGCCATCAAAACCATCCGCGTGACCGAAAAGGGCACCCGCCAATCCGACAAGCTCAACCAATACACCGTCGTCGCCGATCCCCGCGCCAACAAGCTCCAAATCCGCCAGGCCGTCCAGGAACTCTTCAAGGTCAAGGTCATCAAAATCAACACCCTCAACGTCCGCGGCAAGGCCCGCCGCCGCCGCACTCCCATGGTCGGCCGCGCCCCCAATTGGAAAAAAGCCATCGTCACCCTCGCCAAGGACGACAAGATCAGCCTCACCTGACCCCAACCCTTTTATGCCAGTCAAAACCTTCAGACCGCTGACGCCCTCCACCCGCTACATCACCGTGGCCTCGTTTGACGAGATCACCAAGCACACCCCGGAGCCAAGCCTCATCAACATCCGCAAAAAAACCGGCGGCCGCAACTGCCATGGCCGCGTCACCGCCCGCGGCATCGGCGGCGGCCACAAACAATTCTATCGCAACGTGGATTTCAAACGCCAGAAACTCGGCATGGAAGCCGAAGTCCTCGGCATCGAATACGATCCCATCCGCACCGCCCGCATCGCCCTGCTCAAATACCAGGACGGCGAAAAACGCTACATCATCGCCCCCAACGGCCTCAAGGTCGGCGCCAAACTCATGAACGGCCCCAAAGCGCCCCCCGAAACCGGCAATTCCCTGCCCGTCGGCAGCATTCCCGTCGGCCTGCCCATTCACAACATCGAAATCACCCCCGGCCGCGGCGGCCAGATGGTCCGCACCGCCGGCGGCGCCGCCACCTTGATGTCCCGCGACGAGCATTATACCCTCGTCCGCCTCCCCTCCGGCGAAATCCGCCGCGTCCACAACTCCTGCTGCGCCACCATCGGCCAGATCGGCAACCTCGAACACGAAAACGTCATCCTTGGCAAGGCCGGCCGCTCCCGCCACCGCGGCGTCCGCGGCATCAGCCGCGGCGTCGTCCGCAACCCGGTGGACCATCCCAACGGCGGCGGCGCCGGCAAATCCAAAAGCGGCGGCGGCTGGCAGCAGCTCACCTCCCCGTGGGGCCTGCTGGCCAAAGGCTATCGCACCCGCCACAAACGCAAATACTCCAACCGCTTCATCGTCGTCCGCCGCGACGGACGCCCCATGAAACGCAAATAATCCTATTGACACAACCTATGGGCAGATCCATCAAAAAAGGTCCCTTCATTGACACCTGCCTCCTGGAGGACATCCAGGTGGCCAAGGCCGCCAAGTCCAAGACCCCCATCAAAACCTGGTCCCGCCGCTCCATGATCACACCCGATTTCGTCGGCCTGAACTTCGCCGTCCACAACGGCAAGATCTTCCACCCCGTCTTCGTCACCGAAAACATGGTCGGCCACAGACTCGGCGAGTTCTCCCTCACCCGCACCTTCAAAAAACACGGCGCCCACACCGCCAAGGCCGAAGCCAAATAACTTCGCTTATGGAAGTCCAAGCCATCACCAAAAACATCCGCATGTCGGCCCAGAAAATGCGCGAAGTCGTCCGCCAGATTCAGGGCCTGCCCGCCGCCCGCGCCCAGGCCCTTCTCGCCGTCGTCCCGCGCAAGGGCGCCCGCCTCGTCGCCAAGACCCTCGCCTCCGCCCTGGCCAACGCCGAGGACCTCAAAGCGCACAAGGACGACTACGCCTCCCTCAAAACCGACACCCTGCGCATCAAGACCGCCGTCGCCGGCACCGCTTCCACCCTCAAACGCTTCACCCCCAAGGCCCGCGGCTCCGCCGGCCCCATCCTCAAGCGCAACTGTCACGTCAAAATTGTCCTCTCAGACGAATAATCCAATCTATGGGCCAAAAAACTAATCCCATCGGGCTGCGCGTCGCCGTCAACAAGGACTGGGGCTCCAAGTGGTTCGCCGAAAAAAAGGACTTCGGCAAGCTCCTCACCGAAGACCGCAAAATCCGCGAGATCCTCAAGTCCAAGCTCGAAGGCGCCTCCGTCTCCAAAATCCAGATTGAACGCGCCGCCTCCCGCTGCCGCATCACCATCTTTACCGCCCGCCCGGGCGTCGTCATTGGCCGCAAAGGCGCCGAAATTGACAAGCTCAAGGAAGACCTCGCCAAAATGACCGGCAAGGAAGTCTATGTGGACATCCAGGAAATCAAACAGCCGGAAATGGACGCCCAACTGGTCGCCGAGAACATCGCCCTGCAATTGGAACGCCGCGTCTCCTTCCGCCGCGCCATGAAAAAAGCCGTCCAGGTCGCCATGGATTTCGGCGCCGAGGGCATCAAGGTCCGCGTCGGCGGCCGCCTCGGCGGCGCCGAAATCGCCCGCGTCGAAAAATACCACCAGGGCCGCGTCCCCCTTCACACCCTTCGCGCCAGCATTGACTACGGCTTCTCCGAAGCCAACACCCTTTACGGCAAACTCGGCATCAAATGCTGGATTTGCAAAGGCGACATCACCGCCCCCAAAAAACTCCCCGTCCCCCCCGTCGCCGCCCCGTCCGAAAACTAATCCTAATCTCAATCCTAATCTTAATCTTAATCTTAATCTTAATCTTAATCTTAATCTTAATCCCAATCCTGCCCGGAACTAACCAGCCAACTTTCCCTTATGCCACTCATTCCCGAACGAGTTAAGTATCGCAAAATGCACCGCGGCAGCCGCACCGGCCTGGCCCAGCGCGGCGGCACCGTGGCTTTTGGCGAATACGGCCTTCAGGCCCTCGAACGCTGCTGGCTCGACACCAAGCAAGTCGAAGCCGCCCGCGTCGCCGTCACCCGCTTCATGAAGCGCCGCGGCAAGGTCTGGATTCGCATCTTCCCCCAGAAATCCTACACCAAAAAACCCTTGGAAACCCGCATGGGCAAGGGCAAGGGTCCCCTCGAATCCTGGGTCGCCGTCATCCGCCCCGCCAACGTCCTCTTCGAGGTGGACGGCGTGCCCGAAGCCATGGCCCGCGAATCCATGCGCCTGGCCGCCAACAAACTGCCCATCCGCACCAAGTTCATTTCACGCCATCACATGGCCTAGCCACTCCATGAAAATGTCCGAACTAAAAGATTTAACGCTCCCCGAGTTGCGGGTCAAAAGCCGCGACCTCCGCCAGGAGCTCTTTCAACTGCGCCTCAATCAGGCCAGCAGCCAACTGGAGCACCCCGCCAAAATGCGCCTCTTGCGCCGCGACGTCGCCCGCATCGAAACCCGCCTCTCCCAACTCCGCTCCAAACCGGCTTGATCCCACCCGCTTTCATTCCTATGCCTGATTCATCCCCAATCCTCCGCAGCCGCCGCAAAGAGCGCACGGGCAAGGTCATTTCCAACAAAATGGCCAAGACCATCGTCGTCGAGGTCGAACGCCGCTACCCTCACGCCAAATACAAGAAGGTCGTCACCGCCCACGCCCGCTTTTACGCCCACGACGAAAAGGGCGAAGCCAAGGTCGGCGATTTGGTCCTCATCCACGAGACCCGCCCCCTCTCCAAGCTCAAGCGCTGGCGCCTCAGCCAGGTCCTCGAACGCTCCCGCGAAACCGCCCCGGCCGCCGCCCCCGCCTGACCTTTCCCTTTATGTTACAAGTTCGATCCATCATGGACGTGGCCGATAACACCGGCGCTAAAAAGGCCGCCGCCATCGGCGTCATCGGCCGCAACCAGCGCTACGCCGGCATCGGCGACGTCATCAAGGCGCACATCAAGGAAGCCGCCCCGGACGCCACCGTCAAGAAGGGCGAAGTCGTCAACGCCGTTCTCGTCCGCACCCGCCAGCAAATCCGCCGCTCCGACGGCTCCTACTTGCGCTTCGACAGCAACGCCATCGTCATCATTGACGCCGATAACAACCCGCGCGGCACCCGCATCTTCGGCCCCGTCGCCCGCGAACTGCGCGACCGCAAGTTCATGAAAATCATTTCCCTCGCCCCGGAGGTCATTTAGCTATGCGCCATTTCCATGTTAAAAAAGACGACGAAGTCGTGGTCATCGCCGGCCGGGCCTTGGGCCAGCGCGGCAAAATCCTCAGGATTTCCGGCAAAAAGGGCCGCGCCGTCGTCGAGGGCCTCCACATGATCAAACGCCACACCAAGAAAAACCAGGCCCATCCCCAGGGCGCCATCGTCGAGCGCGAAGGCACCGTCCACCTCTCCAATCTCATGCTCGCCGAAAAATTCGACGCCCGCGCCGCCGCCCGCGCCGCCAAAACCCCCAAAGAGGACAAAACCTCTGAAGGTAGGGCGGTCAGTCCCCTGACCGCCGCTCCAGCCCCATCCGCCGCTCTGGCCGCATCCGCCCCAACTTCCCCGCCTGACGAACCCAAAGCCTGATCCCCTCCCATGAAACCCAGACTTTTCGAAAAATACCTCAACGAGGTCCGCCCCGCTCTCCGCGAAAAACGCAAATACCACAACGTCCACCAGATTCCGCGCCTTGAAAAAATCGTCGTCAACATGGGCGTCAGCGCCTCCCTGGAAAAAGTCGCCGTCGAAGAGGCCGTGCGCGACATGACCCTTATCACCGGCCGCAAGCCCGTCGTCACCAAATCCCGCCACAGCATCGCCAATTTCAAGCTCCGCGAGGGCCAGGCCATCGGCTGCCGCGTCACCCTCCGCCGCGAGCAAATGTACGAGTTCTTTGACCGCCTCGTCGCCGCCGCCCTGCCCCGCATCCGCGACTTCCGCGGCCTTTCCCCACGCTCCTTCGACGGCCGCGGCAATTACACCCTCGGCGTCTCCGAGCAAACCATCTTCCCCGAAATCGAACTCGACAAAATCAAGCGCAACCAGGGCATGGACATCACCATCGTCACCACCGCCCCCACCGACGCCGAGGCCATGGACCTCCTCAAGCTCATGGGCCTGCCCTTCGCCGAAGCCAAAGCCGAACGCAAACCCTCCGACCAGGCCGCCCCGGAAAAGGCCGCCCCGGAACCAGCCCCTTCCGAACCGGCCGCGCCTCAACCGATCACCGCTCAACCCAACCCATCATAATCCCTCTATGGCCAAAATGTCCTGGATAGAACGCAACACCCGCAAAGCCGCCACCGTCAAGAAATTCGCCGCCGTCCGCGCCGAATTGAAGGCCCGCCACGATTACGCCGGCCTGAGCAAACTGCCTCGCGACGCCAGCCCCTGCCGCCTGGTCAACCGCTGTTCCATGTCCGGCCGCCGCCACGGCTACCTGCGCAAGTTCGGCTGCTCCCGCATGACCTTCCGCGAGGCCGCCCTCAACGGCTTGATTCCCGGCGTGACCAAGGCAAGCTGGTAAATTTCCTATGAACGATCCCATCTCAGACTTGTTGACGCGCCTCCGCAACGCCGGCCAGGCCTTCCTGCCCGAAGTCAAAATGCCCCATTCCAATTTGAAGGAAGGCATCGCCCGCCTGCTCAAGCAGGAGGGCTACCTCTCCGAGGTCCACGTCGAGGGCGCCCCCTTCAAAATGCTCAAGCTTAAACTCAAATACGTCGGGCGCAAACCCGTCCTTGAAGGCTCCCGCCGCGTCAGCTCCCCCGGCTTGCGCCGCTATGTCGGCGCCACCGCCGTCCCGCGCGTCCGCGGCGGCATGGGCACCTCCATCCTCTCCACCCCGGAGGGCATTATGACCGGTACCCAGGCCCGAAAAAAGAACGTCGGCGGTGAACTCCTCTGCGAAGTCTGGTAACGCCTTAATTCCTAATCTTAATCTTAATCTTAATCCCCAATGAACTCCCCCATGCAATCACATACCCCCCACCCGCCGGGCTGTTCACTACTCACTAGTCACTGTTCACTCTCTTAACGAACCCCATCTTTATGTCGCGAATTGGAAAACAGCCCGTGCCGGTCCCCCCCAAGGTCAACGTCCAAATCAACGGCCGCCAGGTCTCCGTCGAAGGCCCCAAAGGCAAACTCGAACTCCAACTGCCTCCCCGCACCACCGCCAAATTGGACGGCGCCAACGTCCTCCTCACCCGCGACGGCGAGGATGCCGCCGCCAAGTCCCTCCACGGCCTGAGCCGCGCCCTCGTCAACAATATGATCAAGGGCGTCAGCGAGGGCTTCGTCAAGAAACTCGAAATCCAGGGCGTCGGCTTCAAGGCCGCCGTCCAGGGCGGCAAGGTCAATCTGGTCCTCGGCTATTCCCACCCCATCAATTATCCCATTCCCGCTCAGATCAAGGTCACCGTCGAGGAAAACACCAAGCTCACCATCGAAGGCCCCGACAAACAAGTCGTCGGCCAGGTCGCCGCCGAAATCCGCTCCTATTATCCCCCCGAACCCTACAAGGGCAAGGGTGTCCGTTACCTCGGCGAAAAAGTCACCCGCAAGGAAGGCAAAACCGTTCAATGATTATTTGCCGCGGCCAAATCCGCGGCCCCATCCCATGAGAAGCGATAAAAAACTCAAACTGGCCCGGCGCCGCCACTTCCGCGTCCGCAAAAAGGTCAACGGCACCCGCCAGCGCCCCCGCATGAGCGTCTGCTTCACCAACGAAAACATCTACGTCCAGTTCATTGACGACGCCGCCGGGGCCACGCTCGCCGCCGTTTCCACCCTCGACAAGTCCCTCCCCGATCGTGCCTCCCTCGCCGCCAACGCCGTCTCCGCCAAAAAAATCGGCGCTCGCGCCGCCGAGGCCGCCAAGAACAAAGGCATTACCTCCGTCGTTTTTGATCGCGCCAGCGCCCGCTATCATGGCAAGGTTAAGGCCCTCGCCGACGCCGCTCGCGAAGGCGGGTTGAAATTTTAACTAACTAACAAAATACTGTGGCTGAATTAAATAGAACATCCAATCCTGCGGCCCGGGGCCCGGGCGGCCCCGGCCGCGGCCCGGGTCGCGGCCCCCGCCGCAACCGCTCCGCCTCCCCCGAAACCGATGCCGCCGCCGCCGGCGGCGAACCCGGCAAGGAACTCAGCGAAAAGGTCGTCTTCATCAACCGCTCCGCCAAGGTCGTCAAAGGCGGCCGCCGCTTCAGCTTCAGCGCCCTCGTCGTCGCCGGCGACAAGCAGGGCCGCGTCGGCATCGGCCTGGGCAAGGCCGTCGAAGTCAGCGAAGCCATCCGCAAGGGCGGCGACATGGCCAAACAGCAGATGGTTTCCGTCTCCATCACGGATTCCCCCATCCCCCACGCAATCCTCTGTCATTACGGCGGCGCCAAGGTCATGCTCCGCCCCGCCTCCCCGGGCACCGGCATCATCGCCGGCAAAACCGTCCGCGCCGTCGTCGAATCCGCCGGCATCAAGGACATCCTCACCAAGTCCCTCGGCTCCAACAATCCTTCCAACGTCGTCAAGGCCACCCTTGCCGGCTTGCAGCAACTCCGTTTGCGCGAAGACATCTATCGCGACCGCGGCCTCGAAATAAAGAAAAAGCCCGTCGTTCAACCCGTGCCCGTGCCCGCTCCCGCTCCTAATCTTAATCCTAATCTTAATCTTAATCCTCCCAAACCCGAGTCGGCTCCGGTTCCCTCAGTTTCCAATCTCAAACCTGAAATTGCCACTCCTTCGGCTCCGCCCGCCGCTCCACTATCCGAGCCGCCGCCCGCAGCCCCTGCGCCACCCTCTACCATTTGATCCAGCCATGCGTCTCCACGATCTCAAACCACGTCCCGGCTCCAAGCACCGCCGCAAACGCCTCGGCCAGGGTGAATCCAGCGGCCACGGCAAAACCAGCGGCCGCGGCGGCAAGGGCCAGACCGCCCGCTCCGGCAGTTCCATCCGCATTGGCTTTGAAGGCGGCCAGATGCCCTTGATCCGCCGCATTCCCAAGCGCGGCTTCAACAACGCACAGTTCACCATCCGCTTCGTCCCCGTCAACCTCCAGGCCCTCAATCGTTTCGACGACGGCGCCACCGTGGACGAAAAAGTCCTCCGCGAAACCGGCCTGGTCAACGGCGGCAAGCGCATCAAAATCCTCGGCGACGGCGATTTGAAGAAGAAACTCACCATCCACGCCCATTCCTTCAGCGCCTCGGCCAGGGCCAAAATCGAAAAACTGGGCGGCGTCTGCCTGCTCCTCCACATCGGCCCCGAAAAACCCGAACCGCCCAAGCCCGCTCCGCGAAAGCCCGCTCCACCCAAGCCAGAGCCGTCCAAGACCGAGCCACCCAAGGGCGATGCAAAAAAGGATGCGCCCGCCAGGGCCGAGAAAACCAAGGGCGCCTCCGCCAAGCCGCCGCAAACCAAAGGCGAAGCCAGGAAGCCCGCTCCATCCACACCGCTTGCCGCGCCGAAGCCTGGCGAAGGCGGGTCCACACCGCCTGCTGCGCCCACCGACACCGCGCCACCCCCGGCCCCGCCCGCCGCCTGATTCCCGGCTACATCCATGTTCTCCTCCATCTTCACCACCTTTGCCAATTGCCTCAAGATTCCTGAGCTGAAGTCCCGCATCGCCTTCACCCTCTGGATGCTCTTTTTCTGCCGCCTCGCTTCCCTCATTCCCACCCCCGGACTGGACAGCAAGGCCTTGGTGGATTATTTCTCCTCCTCCTCCGGCAAGGGCAGCCTGGGCGGAGGTCTCATGGGCATGTACAGCATGTTCACCGGCGGCGGTTTTGAACGTTGCGCCGTCGGCAGCCTCGGCATCATGCCTTACATCAGCGCCACCATCATCCTCCAACTCTTGCAGGCCGTCGTCCCTTCCTTGAGCAAGTTGTCCCGGGAAGAAGGCGGCCGTGCCAAGCTCATCCAGCGCGGCCGTTACCTCACCGTCGGCCTTTGCCTCGCCCAGGGCCTCGTTATGGCCCTCAGTTGGGAGGCGCCCTCCCGCGTCTTCTCCAATTTCCACGGCGTCCTCGTCACCATGCACCCCTTCTGGTGGTACCGCATTCAAACCACTCTCATCCTCACCACCGGCACCATCCTCCTCATGTGGCTCGGCGAACAAATCACCGACCGCGGCATCGGCAACGGCATTTCCCTCATCATCACCATCGGCATCCTCGCCCGCCTCCCCCAGATGGTCCTCGGTTTCAAGGATATGTTCCTCACCCCGGACCGCACCACCGGCGAATACCAGTATAATATGTTCCATTTCGGCGCCATGATGCTCCTCTTGGGCGCGGTCGTCGCCGGCATCGTCGCCATCACCCAATCCCAGCGCAAAATCCCTGTCCAATACGCCCAGCGCGTCGTCGGCCGCAAAACTTATTCCGGCGGCAGCTCCTTCATGCCCTTGCGCGTCAACTACGCCGGCGTCATGCCCGTCATCTTCGCCTCCGCCATCCTCATGTTCATCACCTTTATCCCCTCCACCCTCGGCAAGTATTGGAGCGATCGCGCCCTCGGCCTGTTCCTCACCCAGCTCGCCGACAGCCTCAATCGCGGCTCCATGCTCTATCTCGTCCTCTACGGCGGCATGATCCTCTTCTTCTCCTATTTCTGGGTCGCCACCACCTTCAATGAAATCCAGATCGCCGACGACATGAAAAAGGGCGGCGGCTACGTCCCCGGCGTCCGCCCGGGCCAGGCCACCAGCGATTTCCTCCACAAAACCATGAGCCGCATCACCCTGGCCGGCGCCATCTTCCTCACCATCATCGCCGTCGTGCCCATCATCATGAATTCCTGGATGAACATCCCCTACCAGGTCTCCCAGTTCTTCGGCGGCACCAGCCTCCTCATCATCGTCGGCGTCATGCTCGACACCATGCGCCAGATGGAGGCCCAATTGTTGACACGCCAGTACCCGGGCTTCTTGAAAAAGGGCCGCATCAAGGGGCGATTTTAGCCCGCCGCCTTGTGCCAGGCTCCCTCAACCCGGCGACCCCCAGATGATCATCTTAAAAAGCGAACGAGAATTGGAACTCATGCGTCCTGCCGGCATGGTCGCCGGCACCGTCTTGGACGAGGTCGCTTCCTTCATCCAGCCCGGCGTCAGCACCCGCGAAGTGGATGATTTCGCCGCCAGCCGCATCAAGTTCCACGGCGCCAAAAGCGCCTTCTTCGGCTATCGCAAGTACCCCTGCCAGATTTGCATCTCCGTCAACGAACAGGTCGTTCATGGCCTGGCCGGCCCCCGCCGCCTGGAGTTCGGCGATATCGTCAGCCTGGATGTCGGCGTGCTTTATCGCGGCTTTATCGGCGACACCGCCCGCACCGTCGCCGTCGGCGGCTGCGACGTCGCCGCCCAGCGCCTCATGGACGTCACCGAGCAGGCCCTCCATTTGGGCATCGCCCAGGCCGCCCCGGGCAACCACGTCGTGGACATCTCCCGCACCATCCAGGAGTTCGTCCAGTCCAACGGCTGCAGCGTCGTCCGCGAGTTCGTCGGCCACGGCGTCGGCCGCTCCATGCACGAGGAACCCCAGGTCCCCAACTTCGTCGAGAAAAACAAGCCCTCCCCCAAATTGCGCCCCGGCATGACCATCGCCATCGAGCCGATGGTCAACGCCGGCCGGCCCGACGTCATCGTCCTCAATGATGGCTGGACAGTCGTCACAAAAGATGGTCAATTATCCGCTCATTTTGAACATACAGTCTTGATTACTGAAGCCGAACCGGAGATTCTTACATGGCCCGCAAAGATGCCATCCAAGTTGAGGGCCGGGTAGTGGAAGCACTCCCCAAATCGCTCTTTCGGGTCGAACTGGCCAACGGCCATCGCCTCTGGGCGCATGTCCCGGCCAAATTCCGCTCCGCCGCGCTGTCCCTCGCGCCGGGCGACAAAGTGACGGTCGAAGTATCGCCTTACGACCTCTCTAAGGGTAGTTTATCGCGATAGAAGCCCCTGGCCCTGACGCCAGTGGGCCGCTTAAAACATTTATGAATTTATGAAAGTACGCGCCTCAGTCAAAAAACTTTGCGAGAATTGCAAAATCGTCAAACGCAAGGGCGTCATCCGGGTGATCTGCACCAACGCCCGCCACAAACAAAAGCAAGGCTAATATCTATGGCTCGAATCGTCGGTGTTGAAATCCCCGGGGAAAAGCGCATTGACATCGCTCTGCGCTACATCTACGGCATTGGCCCCTCCAATGCCCGCGTCATCCTGGCCAAGGCCGGCATTGATCCGTCCCTCCGCGCCAAAAACCTCGAAGAATCCCAGTTGTCCCAAATCGTCCACGCCATCCAGGACGGCAAGTACATCATCGAAGGCGACCTCCGCCGTGAACTGGGCATCAACCTCAAACGCCTCCAGGGCATCAAATGTTATCGCGGCATCCGCCATCTCCGCGGCCTGCCCGTGCGCGGCCAGCGCACCTCCACCAACGCGCGCACCCGCAAGGGCCCGCGCAAAACCGTCGGCGTGCAGCGCAACCCCAACGCCAAAACCGGCATCCACTGATTCTTTCCTATGCCTGACGATCCCAAACCAGAACCCAAACAAACCAAGCCTCCCCAAAAGAAGGAAGGCAAACCCGAAGGCCAGGCCCACAAAGGCTCCAGTGCCCCCAAAAAACCGCCGGGCGCCGAGACCGCCGCTGACGCCAAAGACAAACCCGCCGCCGCCCCCGGCGCTGCTGCGCCCGCTGCCGGCGCCGCCGCCCCTGGCGCCGCTCCCGCCGCCGGCGCCGCTCCCGCCGCCCCAGGCCTGGTCGCCGCCGCTTCCGCCCCGACGGCCGCTGAATTGCTCGGCGAAGATGCCAACGCCCGCAAGATCATCAAAGCCAAGGGCGCGAAAAACATTACCGTCGGCATTGCCAACATCCTCGCCACCTTCAACAACACCAACGTCACCATCACCGACATGCAGGGCAATGTCCTCGGCTGGTCCAGCGCCGGCCGCGTCGGCTTCAAAGGCTCGCGCAAAAGCACCGCCTTCGCCGCCCAGCAGGTCGCCCAGGACGCCGCCCGCCAGGCCATGTCTCACGGCATGAGGGAAATCGAAGTCCGCGTCAAAGGCCCCGGCTCCGGCCGCGAATCGGCCATCCGCGCCCTCCAGGCCATCGGCCTTGAAATCAGCGCCATCAAGGACGTCACCCCCGTTCCCCACAACGGCTGCCGCCCGCGCAAAAAGCGCCGCGTCTAATCCGCAATCCCAATCCACATACTTTTATTATGGCTCGTTATACTGGACCTCGCACCCGCATCAGCCGCCGCTTCGGCATTCCGATGTTCGGGCCGGACAAATATCTGGAACGCCGCAATTACGGTCCGGGCGTTCACGGACCGAAATCGCGCCGCAAGCATACGGAGTACGGCCTGGGCCTGATCGAGAAGCAGAAATTGCGGTATTTTTACGGATTGATGGAGCGGCAGTTTCGCGGGGTTTATGAGCGCGCGCTCAAGCGCCGCGGCGTCACCGGCGAGCAAATGCTGCAAATCCTGGAGACGCG
>JBEKUQ010000009.1:0-14484 GCA_049514835.1 Verrucomicrobiota bacterium
CCAGGAATTTGCTGGAAAGGCCCGCGTCAAACGGATGCTGCGAATAATGCCAATCCTGCAGCAAACGAGGCACCAGGGCGGTGATGTTGCTTTCGGTCATGTCGCGGCTGGCCTCGGTGATGTCGCCGGCATCGGCGGCTGGGCGGAACGGTGCGACCACAGCCCCGTTTTGGGCGCGGGCAGCGGCTGGAAAAAGGGCCAGGACCAGGGCCAGCCGCCAGGCAGGATAAAATGGAGCACTCATGCGTCTATTCTCATGCGCACACCATCGCCGATTGCCCCGCGAATATCAAATGCAAAGAATCCGCCGGGGCCGGAGATGGGGGCAAGAGGAGGCTTTTCGTGATGGGGACAAGCTCCGGCTGCCGTGGAGGCAGGGCAGGGGAGGGCTTGTTTGGGGGAGGCTTGTTGTTGGGTGCGCGGCCCCCAGGAGGGAAGGGGGGGGCCATGCGCGCAACAAATCCCCCGCCAATTCCGTCAAGCCTATATTCGCCAATGAAGTCCGTCACGTTTTCCGCCCCAACCCCTGTCTTGAGATTTCTCCCAACAAGCCCTACGCTCCCCGCAATGTATCGTTTTAACCTTATGCAAATTGCCCGACAAGTCACAGGGCGCATCGCCGCCCTGGCGTTGAGCGCCTGGCCAATCCTGCCTTCGGGCCTGTGCGGCCTGGCCTTTCCAGTTCCCGCTGCGGACGGGCAAACCGCCAACCCCGCCGCCGCCGCTCCGGCCACCCCCGCCGCGACCAATGCCGCGCCGCCGGAACTGGTTTATTACGGCTACCAGGTGGTGCAGGTCTTTCCCCATGATCGCACGGCTTTTACCCAGGGATTGCTATTCCACGACGGCAAATTGTTCGAAAGCACCGGCCTCTACGGCCACTCCAGCCTGCGCGAGGTGGGTTTGGCCACGGGCGACGTGCTGCGCAAATGGACACTGCCCAGCAACTATTTTGCGGAAGGCCTGACCCTCTTGGACGGCAAGCTTTATCAGCTTACCTGGAAGGAGCAGAAGGCGTTCGTCTATGACCTGAACGGCGACCCCAAATCTTTTCACAAAGTTGGCGAGTTCCCCTACGCCGGTCAAGGGTGGGGCCTGGCCACCGATGGCCATTGGCTGATCATGAGCGACGGCACCAGCACGATTCGCTTTCTCAATCCTGCGAATTTTGCGGTGGATCATTCCATCCAGGTTCTCAAAGCCGACATGCCGCTGGAGCGCCTCAACGAATTGGAATATGTCAAAGGCCAGATTTACGCCAATATCTACACGACCGACGCAGTCGCCTGCATTGATCCCGTCTCGGGCAGAGTCGTGGGCATGATTGATTTCAGCTACTTGCTCCCGGCCGCCGACCAGACCGCGGCCACGAATGTGCTCAACGGCATCGCCTACGACCCGGCGGGCGACCGCCTTTTCGTCACCGGCAAGAACTGGCCCAAGCTCTTTGAAGTTCGGTTGATAAAGAAATGAAGATCAACGTCTGGCCGCCACCTGCACTGTCCAAAAATGGCACATGTCATGCTCTTGACAAATATTATCATCATTGCGACAGGGCCATGGGGGTGGATTTGAGCAAAGCATTTCGTCAAACTTTTGTTGCATTATATTGGTGACATGGTAGGTTAAAGAGGCATTGGTGAAGTTATGTCTTTTAGACTGAAAACCAACGGGTGGGGCGGGCTGGCAATCGGCATTTTGGCGTTGGCGGCGTGCGCTGCCGCGCGCGCGAACAATTCCCCCAGTGTGTTGACAGATCCGAAATTCATCGGCAGTTATCCCAACGTGGTCACCGATCCGGGCTTCAGCGGGCAGTCCCCCGATTTCCAAACCGGCGGCGCCATCTCTCCAGATTGGTCTTATACCCCCGGTTTCTTGAATCTGGGCGGCACCTGCTTGACACTGGTTTCACAGACCATCCCCACCCCGGGAGCCTTGTACATTTACGATATTGATCTCAAGTTCGGCGCTGCTCCGCCGGCCCAGTCCATGCTCTTCTTTATCTTTTGGGATGGCAATCTCGTCGGATCGGTCACGGATTCCACTGGATGGCAGGACAACAATTTCCTGGTCATCGCCGCCGGCCCCACCTCCGACCTTGGCTTTGCCGGCAATTCCACGGCTTGGGCCACCCTGGGCAGCTTGGATGTCTCCTTTTCCGGTCTGATTGATCCGCCGCCAACTGTTCCCGACGCGCCCGCTGGACTGGGCCTGGAGGCGGCCGCGCTGCTGGGCTTGTGCGGAGCGGCCGGATTCTTCCGTCGGCCGGAAGGGCGGTCAGCGCTGCACAAAGCAGCTTAAGTTCTCCAGTTCCATTGCCAGGTTGATGTTGTTGACAACCACCGGCGCCGGAACGCGCAACACCAGCGGGGCAAAATTGAGAATCCCGGTGATGCCAAATGCAATCAGCGTGTCGGCGACTTCCTGCGCCGCGCCTGCCGGCACCGTGACCATCGCCATCTTCACCTGGCGCCGGGCGATGATCCTCCCCAGTTTCTCCATGCCATAAACCGACAGCCGGTAAATGGCCTTCCGCGAAATCTCCGGACGCACGACTTTTCTCAAGCCGCCAAAAGCAAGGAAAACTCCGGCGCGGCGCAAGCGCGCCGTCCGGCGATTTCCATCGGGCCTCTTTGCAGAATTTGACAATTGACAAAGTTCGCCGGGGATGGCTTTGATGGAGGAACAGACGCGCAAACGGCATGTAGGATGCTTGTTGGGGGAGTAGGCTCAAGCCAATCGGTCATGAATGAGTCAATTTCCAGCCAGTCGAACGAACCGGCGCCGCCGGTGAAAAAGGCCTTGCGCGCCTTGCTCGTGGAAGGCTCGGAAACGGACGCCGCCTTCCTTGTCCGCCACCTCCAGCAATCCTACCACGTCCAATCCCGGCGGGTGCAGGATGCCGCCGCCATGAGGCAGGCGCTCCAACAGGACACTTGGGACGTCGTGCTCTGCGATGATGCGGTGCCGGGCCTCGGCGTCGTTCCGGCCCTGGAAATTGTGCGCGAACTCCAATTGGATCTGGCGTTCCTCGTCGTGTCCGGCGCCAACGGGGAAGAGCGGGCGGTGGAGGCGATGCGGGCCGGCGCCCACGATTACATCATGAAGGATAATCTCCCGCGCCTCGTCCCGGCCATTGAACGTGAAATCCCCCTCACCCGGACGCGGCTCGAACGCGGCCGCACCCTGCGCAAAGCCGCCTGGCTGGCCGCCATCGTGGACTCCCTGGGCGAGGCCGTCGTCGGCACCGACCAGGCGGGGATCATCACCAGTTGGAACGCCAGCGCGGAAAGGCTTTATGGGTATCCGGCCGAAGAAGCCATCGGCAAGGCCATGGAATTGGTGGTGCCTCCGGCCTTGCACCGGGAGACCCGCCTGATGCTGGAAGGCGTGCGCCAAGGAGGCCAAATAGCGGAACTTGACACCACCGTCCGGCTGCGGCGGGATGGCACCAAGGTGGATGTTGCCTCCGCCATCTCCGCGGTCAAGGATGAGACCGGGCAGGTCATCGGCGCGGCCATTCTGGCCGTGGACATCACCGAACGCAAAGAGGCCGAAGAAGAGCGCAAGAAAATGATCCAGGAACTCCACGAAACCCTGGCCCAGGTGCGCTCCTTGCGCGGCCTCCTGCCCATCTGCTCCTCCTGCAAGAAAATCCGCGACGAAAAGGGACACTGGCAGGCGCTGGAGACTTACATCTCCGGCCATTCCGAGGCCGAGTTCTCCCACTCCATCTGCCCAAGCTGCGCCCAGAGCCTTTACTCCGAATTCATGGACAACCCGAAGCAGCCCTGACCAGCGCCGGCCCGCTTTGAGCCTGAAAAGGACGCGCCGCCCATCTTTCCGCCTCAGTAGCGATAATGTTCAGCCTTATAGGGACCGTCCGGGGAGACCCCCAGATAACCGGCTTGCTTGGCGGTCAGCCGGGTCAGTTTCACGCCGATCTTGTCCAGGTGCAGGCGCGCCACCTCTTCGTCCAGCTTCTTGGGCAGCCGATAAACTCCCGGTTGGCGCGTTTCCTTGTTCTGCCACAGATCCAATTGGGCCAGGACCTGGTTGGAAAAGGAATTCGACATGACAAAACTGGGATGGCCGGTGGCGCAACCCAGGTTGACCAGCCGCCCTTCCGCCAGCAGATACAGGCTGTTGCCTTTGGGGAAAGTATATTTGTCAACCTGCGGCTTGATGTTGAGCTTCTTGATTCCCGGATGGCGGTTCAACTGGTCCACTTGAATCTCGTTGTCGAAATGGCCGATGTTGCACACGATGGCCTGGTCTTTCATCCTCTCCATGTGCGCCAGGGTGATCACGTCGCAATCGCCCGTGCAGGTCACGTAAATATCCGCCTGGCCCAGCGTCTCCTCCACGGTGGTGACTTGGAAGCCTTCCATCGCCGCCTGCAAGGCGTTGATCGGGTCAATTTCCGTCACGATCACCCGCGCCCCAAAACCGCGCAACGAATGGGCCGAGCCTTTGCCCACGTCGCCGTAACCGCACACGCACGCCACTTTGCCCGCCACCATCACGTCCGTCGCCCGCTTGATCCCGTCGGCCAGTGATTCCCGGCAGCCATAGAGATTGTCAAACTTGGATTTGGTGACCGAGTCGTTGACGTTGATGGCCGGCACGAGCAATTTGCCCGCTTCCTGCATCTGGTAGAGGCGGTGCACGCCGGTGGTGGTTTCTTCGCTCACGCCTTTCCAATCCCGGGCGATGCGATGCCAGAGACCGGGGCGCTCCTTCAGCACGCGCCGCAACAGGTTCTTGATCACTTGCTCCTCGTGCGAACCGCCCGCGCTTTTGGCCCAACTGCTGCCTTCTTCCAACTCATGGCCCTTGTGGATCAGCAACGTCGCGTCCCCTCCGTCATCCACGATCAATTGCGGCCCCAATCCGCCGGGATGAAGGATCGCCTGCAGGGTGCAATCCCAGTACTCCTCCAGAGTCTCGCCCTTCCACGCGAAGACCGGGACGCCGGCTGCGGCCACCGCCGCCGCCGCATGGTCCTGGGTCGAAAAGATATTGCAACTGGCCCAGCGCACGGAGGCTCCCAGCGCCTGCAAGCTCTCGATCAGCACCGCCGTTTCCACCGTCATGTGCAACGAGCCGGTGATGCGCACCCCGGCCAGCGGCCGGCCGGGGGCGTATTGGCGCCGGATGGACATCAGGCCCGGCATTTCGTGCTCGGCGATGTCAATGGCCTTCCGTCCGTATTCAGCCAGGCTCAAATCCTTGACTTTGAAATCGTGTTTTCCGTTGCCGTTCTTGAGAAGCGGCGCCGGGGCGCGTTTGCTTCGGCGCGAGGAGGTTAATGGGATGGCAGCCATAAAGAATTTGGATGGTTTTTTTGGGGATTATTTCACTTGGCGGCGCGTTGCAGTTCGGCGGCCTTGTCCGTCTTTTCCCAGGTGATGCTTTCCAGGTCGTCTATTTTGCCGAAATGGCCGTAGTTGGTTGTTTTGGAATAAATGGGGCGCAGCAGGTTTAACTGCTTGATGATGGCGGCCGGCTTGAAGCTGAAAACCGCTTTGACCGCCGCCTCGATTTTTTCATCGCTCACCCTGCCGGTGCCAAACGTATCCACACAAACGGAAACCGGGTCGGGATAGCCGATGGCGTAGGCGAATTGAATTTCCGCCCGCGTCGCCAGGCCCGCCGCCACGATGTTCTTGGCCACGTAACGCCCCAGGTAGGCCGCGCTCCGGTCCACCTTCGACGGGTCCTTGCCGCTGAAGGCCCCTCCGCCGTGGCGGCCCATCCCGCCGTAGGTGTCAACTATGATTTTGCGCCCGGTCAATCCCGTGTCTCCCTGCGGCCCGCCGATGACAAACCGCCCGGTGGGGTTGATGAGATAGCTCGTGCTTTTGTCGAGCATGTCCGCCGGCAGGACCTTGCGGATGATTTCCTGGATGAGGAAATCCTTGATTTCCTTGTGCTTCACGTCCGCCGCGTGCTGGGTGGAGATGACCACCGCCACGACCCGCACCGGCCGGCCATCCTCATACTTGACAGAGACCTGGGTCTTGGAGTCCGGGCGCAGCCAGGCCACCTGGCCGGTCTTGCGCACCCGGTTCAACTCCCGGCCCAGCCGGTGGGCGAACATGACCGGCGCCGGCATCAATTCCGGCGTCTCGTCGCACGCGAAGCCGAACATCAATCCCTGGTCCCCGGCTCCCTGCTCCGCCGTTTCCTTGCCCTCCGCCGCCCGTGCGTCCACTCCCTGCGCGATGTCCGCGCTTTGCCGCGTGACCAGGTTGGTGATGAACACCTTGTCGGCGTGAAACACATCGTCGTCATGCACGTAGCCAATGCGGCGGATGGCCTCCCGCACCAGATCGTTGACGTTGACCTGGCCCCGGCTGGTGATTTCGCCGCCGACGACCACCATGTTGCTTTTGGCGTAAGTCTCGCAGGCCACACGGCAGCGCGGATCCTGGGCCATGTAGGCGTCCAGCACCGCGTCGGAAATGGTGTCGCACACTTTGTCGGGGTGCCCTTCGCCCACCGATTCGGAAGAAAAGATAAAGGACTTTTTCATGCTTCTAATAATTTATGAGATACATATTGACATATCTTGATAAGAAGATATATAACTTTTTCATTGCGTCAACCTTTATTTGCATGTCAGCCATTTTGAAATCGTTGCGGGCGTTGTCGGACCCGACCCGTCTGCGCATTATGGCCCTCCTGGAGCGCAACGAGCTGTCCGTCAATGAGTTGCAGGAAATCACGCGGCTGGGCCAGTCGCGCATCTCCACCCACCTGGGGTTGTTGCAGGAATCGGGCCTGCTGGAATCGCGGCGGGACGGCAAGCGCACCTTTTACAAAATCGCCGCGCCGGCGGAGGGCACGACGCGGGAATTCATCCAGTTGGCCGTGCGCGGCGCGGCGGAACTGGCCGAACACGCCGCCGACCAGAGCAACCTCAAACGCATCCTCGGACGCCGCGCCCAGCAGGCCCAGCTTTACTTCAACCAGGTGGCCGGCCGCTTTGATCGCAGCTACGGGCCAGGCCGCTCCTGGCAGGCCTTCGGGCAATTGCTCCTGCGCATCCTGCCCCCGCTGGTGGTGGCCGATCTCGGTTCGGGCGAAGGTTTGCTCAGCGAATTACTGGCCCGCCGGGCCCGGCAAGTCATCGCCGTGGACAATTCGGAAAGAATGGTGGCCTTCGGCGCCAACAAAGCCCGCAAGAACAAGATCAAGAACCTCGAGTTCCGCCTCGGCGATTTGGAAAATCCGCCCATCGAGCCGGCCAGCGTTGATCTGGTGATTCTAAGCCAGGCCCTCCACCACGCCGCCAGTCCGCCGCAGGCCATTCGCGCGGCCCACGCCCTTTTGCGGCCGCGCGGGCAAATCATGATTCTGGACCTTCTCCGCCATAACTTCGAGCAGGCCCGCGAACTTCACGGCGACCGCTGGCTCGGCTTCTCCGAAAGCGATTTGCACAGCTGGCTGGAGGCCGCCGGCTTCCGCAAAATCGAAGCGACCGTGGTGGCGCGGGAAGAGCAACCGCCCCATTTTGAAACCGTCCTGGCGGGAGGGGAGAAGTAATCGCCAAAGTCCTAGACCTCCACGCTCAATCCCGGCGCGGCCTGGATGATCTTGATTCTCGGATAATGCTTCCGGATTTGCCCTTCCACCCAGCGGCGGGCGGCGTCGCTGCCGTGGCCCAACAGCACCGTGTGCGGCGAAACCACGCCCACAAAATCCACCAGCGACTCCCGGCTGGCATGGGCCGTCAAATCAAAGTCCTCCAGCACACAGTGCCGCGTCATTTCCCCGCCGCTGCCGCTGAAAACGAAGGGCACCCCCGGGCGGGATGCCTTCAGCCGGCCCCCGGGCGTGTCCGGGTCGGCGTAGCCCACGAAGAAAATGCCCTGCTTCTCGTGTCCCGCCATGCGCAACGCCAGTTCGTGCGCCGGCGTCCCCTCCGTCATCATCCCCGCCGTCAGGACAAATATGCGCCCGCCGGTCAGCCTGATGTTCAGCAATTGCTCCCGTTCCAGGACGGTGAGTTGGAGCGCCTCCAACAACTGCAAATCGGGGTGGCTGCGATGGGTCAAGTGCGCTTTCAAATCGTAAGTTTCCGTGAAAACACGGCCCAAACCGCCAATGTAAATGGGCTGCCGCCGCAGTTTTTGCGCCGCCATCATCAGCGCCAGTTGGGCCAGGATCTCCTGCGTCCGGCCCAACGCAAACGTCGGGATCAAGACGCAGCCGCCGGCCCGCAAAACCCGCTCCATGGATTGGGCCAGCCGTTCGGCCTCGGCCTCGCGCGTGAAACCCGGCGGCGTGGCCCTTTCGCCCCGCGTCGTTTCCATGATCAGCACGTCCGCCCGGATGCCGGAAAAACGGGCGGCTTTCAGAAGGGTCTGGTCGTGAAAACAAACGTCCCCCGTGTAAAAAAGCGTCTGGGATTTTCCCCGCACCAGGACGCCGGCCGAGCCAAGCGCGTGGCCGGCGTCGTGAAATTCCAGCGTGGGGGCGGGCAGGCCCGAGCGCGCCTTGGCGTGCGCGTTCCATTCGATTTGCCGCCGGTAGCCAAAACCCTGAAATTGCGGCTCCAGTTCCTCCAGCTCCCGATGGCTGTAGAACGGATAATCCCGGATGCCCCCTTCGTCGCGCTGGCGCAGCATCACGTTCACCGAATTGTGCAGAACCCGCCCGATCAGAAAGTAGCTTAACTCGGTCATCAGGATGTGGGCTTTGGGGAATTGTCGCGCGGCCACCGGCAGCGAACCCGCATGATCGTGGTGACAGTGACTAAGCGCAATGGCATCCAACTCCTCATCGGCCACCGCCGCATACAACGGCAGGCTGGCCTGCCCCTCCCGCTTCGGATGGGCGCCGGCGTCCAGCAACAGCCGGTTGCCGTCCATCTCCACCCACCAGGCGCTTGCTCCTATATCGGTGTCCGGATTGAGATTAACTATACGCATGTCAGGTGGAAGCGGGGCTTATAAGGGCAAAATCACCGCCCCAAAGCCGCGCAAGACAAGTTAAAAATTATTTTGAACATTTCCATCCCGCTTGGCGTCTCATATTTGAGTTCTGAAACCGGAACTGGGCGGGTTTTTGGTTTTCCCACCCGGATTCCTCTCAGACTCAAGGGTTGGTTAGTTTGGTTGTTGGGAGGGCGGACGCTGCAATGGCGTCCGCCCTTTTTTATTCCTCCGGCGCTGACTTCTCCCGGATGCGAGGTGTTTTCCGTCATCATTGGGCCGGCACTTATAGCGGGCCGGGCGGCATTCTCCAAGAGAAATGAGCTCTAAGAGTCTTCCTTATGGGCCTCCGGCAGGCTCTTAGACGTTGGGAGGATTATCTTTAGGCCGCTCATCCGGTCCTTGCAGCAAGGCCCAGTAGCGCAGCCCGCGCGTGCTGACGCGCAACTGGCCAAAGCCAAACCGCTCCATGATCGCCTCGTAAATGGCCATGCCCGTGAGAATCACATCCGCCCGGTCGGCCGGCAGTCCAGGTGTTTCCCGGCGGGTCGCCAGCGGCAACTGCCAGATCGCCTCCAGCATCGCCCTCAGCCGGCCCGCCGCCAAAACGGTCGCTTCAATCTGCTCACGGTTGAATTCCGCCGCCTTCGTCTCCATGCGCGCCAGGATGGAGGCCGTCCCGCTCGTGCCCACCAATTGCCGCTCCCCGCGGAGTTCCCGCAACGCCGGCTCCAGCCCCGGGGCGACCTCCCGGTCCAGCATCTCCCGCAATACGGCCCGGCATCGCCCCAGCGCCTCCAACCCCGGCGGATCCCCCGGCCGCAATTGTTCCAGCAAACGCACCGTGCCCAGCGCGTAGCTGCGGCAGAACCGGGGAACGCCGGCATCTCCCACGATGAATTCCGTGCTGCCGCCGCCCGCGTCCAGCACCAGCATCGCCGAGCGCGCCAGTTTCGGATCACTCGCCACCCCGCGAAACACCCATTCCGCCTCCTCCTCCCCGGTCAATATCTTCATGGGCAATCCTGCTTCCTGGCGCACGGCGGCGAGCAGTTGGGCGGCATTGCGCGCGTCCCGTGCCGCGCTGGTGCCGATGATGCGAACCTTTGCCGCCCCCAAATCCGCCGCCTTGGCGGCGTACCGCGCCGCCGCGGCGGCGGTTTTGGCGATGGCGGCTTCCCCCAGCCGCCGCGTGCCGTAGAATCCCGCCCCGAGGCGCGTCTGGTTGCTCTCTTCCGTCACCGGCCTCACCTCGGAGCCGTCCACGTCGGCCACCAATAACTTCACCGAGTTGGTGCCCACGTCTATGACGGCCCGGCGTTGCGGGGACTCGCTTTTCATCCGTCACTTGCATTGACGCCGGGCCAGGACGGCGCCGCCCACAATGCCCGCGTCGTCGCCTCTCTTGCTGGCCACGATGTCCACCCCTTTGGTCGCGCCGCTCATGCCGTAGTCCTGCGCCGTTTCCAAAATGATCGCCATCATTTCATCCCCCAGCGCGTCTATCACCCCGCCTCCCAGCACCACCACCTGCGGGTTCATCACGTTGATGATGTTGGCCACGGCGATCCCCGTGTACTCGGCGGCTTCCTCGATGATTTGCTCCACCAACTTGTCCCCTTTTTTGATCGCCTTGCGCAAATCCCCGCTCCGCAAATCCTTCAACTCAGGCCCCAGCAACTCGGTCAGCATCGTCTTTTTCCCGTCCGCCACCGCCTCGGAAAGCCGGCGGAAAATCTCCGTGCGGCTGGCCAGCGCTTCAAAACATCCCCGGCTGCCGCAACTACATTTCGGCCCGCCGACTTCAATGACCATGTGCCCGATTTCCCCCGCCGTTCCGCTGTAGCCGGAATATAATTTCCCGTCCAGGATGATGCCGCCGCCGATGCCAGTCCCCAGGAAAATGCCCACCACCTGCCGCGGTTTTCCGGACAGTTCCGTCTCATAGATCCCCAGCATCGCCGCGTTGCAGTCGTTCTCCACGAACACCGGTACGCCCAGTTGCTTTTCCAAAATCTTCTTCAGGGCAATGTCCTCCCATCGCAGATTGGGCGCGAACAGGATGCGCCCCGTCTCCGCGTCCACCGTGCCGGGCGCCCCGATGCCCACCGCCCTGATCTGCTTCAGGTCCAGGTCGCATTCATCCACCGCGTCCCGGACGCAGCGGGCGATGCGCTCGATCACTTCCTCCGGCCCGCGCTCCGCCTTGGTGCTCACCTTGGCACGGCCCAGGCAGTCGAGGTTCGCGCCAAAGATTCCCGTCAGAATCTTTGTTCCGCCCAGGTCAACCCCGGCGTAACATTCCTGTTTGGCGGCTGCTTCAGCCATGATTATTTGCCTGCCAACACGCTTTCGATGCGTTTGCGCAGTTCGATGTTGATTTCATCCGGGGAACGATGCCCGTCCACCATGGTAAACCCGTAGGTCGCCTGCAATTCCTTGAATTTCAGCGCCACCAGCGTTTGATACTTGAGAAAACTATCGAACATATCCCGCGACAACCCCATGTCCATCCCGCTTTCCCAGAAGTCCAGCGCCTGGTTCTTGGCAAAATTCCTCTCTACCAGGTCCTCCGGCAGCACGTTCAGGTAAAAAACCACGTCTGGCACCAGCGCGATCCCATACAGGTTCTTCAGCCACGCCATGTCCATGCCCCTCACCAGGTCCCGCACCATCAGCGTGTAGATGTAGCGGTCGGCCAGCACCATCCGCCCCGCCCGCAATCCCGGCAAGATGATGTTCTCCAACTGGTCGGCAAAATCAGTTGCATAAAACAGGCTGAACGTCGTCCGGCTCAGGACGTTCCCCGCCTTCGCGTGGTCCAGTTCTTCACTCACCAGCGTCGAGCGTTTCAAGCCCACCTGCACCGTGCCATGCCCGCAGCCTTCCAGCCATTCCACCAACCGCGCAATCTGCGTCGAGCGGCCCGATCCGTCCGCCCCTTCCACCACGATCAGCTTGCCCCCCAGCTTCGACAAATCCATCCCCGGCACTCCCTGTCCGTAAAACTGCCGCGGCTTGGGCTTGGGCACCAGGATCCGCCGCGGATTGATCTCCACCAATGTGCGCTCTCTTTGTCTCATGTCATCGGCAGCGGTTTGTGCAGCTTGTATTTCGTCAATTCCACTTTCGCCGCCACCAGGTCTCTCACGATCGCCTGCTGCGCCTCGATCGGCTGGTTGGCGTCTATCACCAAAAAACTGAATTCCGTGCTCATCGCCAGATACTCCTCCAGGATCCGCCCCTGTAAAATCCGAAAGCTCTCGTACGGATCCGACGCCAGATGCAAATCCATCCCCGCCTCAAAATACTTCAACTGCGGCCGTCCCTCCAGGATCCGTTGCAGCGACACCTCCAGCGAGGCCTTGAAAAAAAACACCAGGTCCGGCATCGCCGCGAAATTATAAATGCCCCGCACCCATTCCGGCGGACACCCCCGCACCGTGTCCCGCCCAAACGCCGTGAAAATATACCGGTCGCACAGCACCAGGTAACCCGCCCGCAGCAGCGGCACCAACTGCCGTTCGTAGCGGTCGGCGAAATCCGTCGCGTGGATCAGGCTGAACGTGTTGGGCGACAGCAACTCCCGTTTCTTCCCCTTGCTCGTCGCGTTCTTCACCAGTTCGGACGAATTCCATTCGCTGAAAAACACCTTCAGCCCCTGCAATTCCAGCCAGCGCTTCAGCAGGTAGATCTGCGTGGATTTGCCCGACCCATCCAGCCCCTCCACCGCGATGAGCCGTCCGGGAAATCCGAGTTCCGCAAATGTTTTCATCCGCCCCATTAAACATCTTTCCCGCCGCCACACAAAACAAAAATTCCATGTCGCGCCGCCGCCCGGCGCCATTCACCCCGGTTTCGTAACGCATCCGTGAAAGCGAACGCAACTTCAACGTTGGGAGGCGGTTAGGCGCTTTCGCATTCACGAATGCCTTGCGCAACCGATGGGTGAACGGGTTTTGCATTTATCATTTGTCATTTTGCATTTATCATTTTCCCCAAGATGCACCGCTTTTACCTGCCCGCCGCGCAAGGCCGGCCTCCCCTGCTGCAATTGACCGGACGCGAAGGCCATCATGCGCGGGATGTCCTGCGCCTGGGCCCGGGCGCGCGCGTCACCGTGCTGGACGGGGCCGGCGGGCAGTTCCTCTGCGAAGTGCGCGATTCTGACCGCCAAAGTGTCAGCCTGGCCGTCACCGAGGTCTCCACCGCGCCCGCGCCGGCGGCCCGCGTCACGCTCATCCAGGCGGTGCCCAAGGGGAAGATGATGGAGTCAATCATACAGAAAGCGACCGAGCTGGGCGTGGCGCGCGTCGTGCCGCTGCTGTCCGAGCGGGTCGCCACGCGGCTGGGCGGGGCGGAGGCCCGGGAGAAGGCGGAGAAGTGGCGCCAGTGCGCCATCGAAGCGATCAAGCAATGCGGCCAGGCGTGGCTGCCGGAAGTGGAGGAACCGCTCTCCCTGCCGGCGCTGCTGGCGGGGGGCGCGTCGTTTGAGTTGGCGCTGGTTGGGTCCCTGCAAGGCGATGGGCGGCATCCGCGCCTGTTCTTTGACGCGTTCCAGGCGCGCCACGGACGCCGCCCGCAAAGCGTCGGGGCGTGGATCGGCCCGGAGGGCGACTTCACCGGCGAGGAATTGGACATGATCCGGGCGGCCGGGGCGCGGCCGATAGATTTAGGCCCCTTGGTGTTGCGCAGCGAAACGGCGGCAGTTTGCACGCTGGCGGTGATCAGTTACGAATTGCGGGCGCCTGATTCCGGTTCTTGATCTTAATCGTAATTTCTCTCCGAAGAGGATTAAGATTAAGATTAGGATTAAGAGTAAGAAGGGAAGGAAGAGAATGACTTCTAATTCGTTCCCATGACGGCGCGGAACTCGGGGGATTGGCGGATGTTGTTGAAATTGGGATTGGTGCGGGCGTTGGCGCGCAAATCTATCATGCGCGGATCGGCGGCGCGTTCGACGGCATTGGTGGCAAAGGCGCGGCGCAAGGAGCCGGCGGCGTCGGCGGCGCGGCCCTGGAAGGCCTGGACGTTGGCGAGGTTGTACCAGGATTGGGAGGAGCGCGGTTCCACCTCGGTGGCCCGGCGCATGGCCTCCTCGGCCTTGGCCAGGTTGTGCATCTCGGCGTAGAACTGGGCAACCTGGGTCAGGAGCGGCCCGTTGGCCTGCGGGCTGTGGAGCAGTTGCTCGAGGATGGCGGCGGCGCGGTCGGGTTGGTTGGCCTTGAGGGCGTTGGTGATGTCGTTAAAAATGTCCTGGACCGACATGGCGGCCGCCCCCGACTGGCTCCTTTGCAGTTGGTTGGTCAGGTCTTGCAGCACCGAGTTGTTGGGTTCCAGCTTGAGGAATTCCCTGGCGGCGCGGAGGGCGTCATCGCGCTTGCCGCCTTGCAGGTATAACTCCACGACCATGTTATGGACCTGCCGGTTGTAGGGGTCCAGTTTCTGGAAAGTGCGCGCCACCAGCACCGCCTCGTCGGGCCGGCCGGTTTCGGCGAGCAACTCGGCGTATTTGTAGGCGCCCTCGCTGTAGGGACAATAG